>NZ_JBTCWL010000034.1:0-40300 GCF_054325275.1 Oryzihumus sp. | reverse complement strand
CGTTTCGTCGTGGACAGCCACATCGTCGACGGCCGGCTGCGCCGCACCTCCCGCGACGGACGCGTGGGAGAGGCGGCCGGCGTCGCCGACGACCACGGCGACCTCGCCGAGGGGCTGTTGGCGCTGCACCAGGCGACCGGCGAACCGCAGTGGCTCGAGGTGGCGGGCACGGTGCTGGACCTGGCCGTGACCCACTTCGCCGACGGACGGGGCGGGTTCCACGACACCGCCGACGACGCCGAGGAGCTGTTCACCCGGCCGCGAAGCGACGCCGACAACGCCGAGCCGTGCGGCCAGTCCTCGATCGCCCACGCCCTGCTGACGTGGTCGGCCCTGACCGGCTCCGCCGAGCACCGCGAGCGCGCCGACGCCGCGATCGCTGCCGCCGGCGCGCTGGCGGGCCGGGACCCGCGCTTCGCCGGATGGACCCTCGCCGCCGCCGAGGCTGCCCTCGCCGGGCCCCTGCAGGTCGCCGTCGTCGGCGAGGACGGCTATGCCGCAACGCTGCTGGCCGTGGCCCGCCGCTCCTCCTCCCCCGGGCTCGTCCTCGCCACGGGCGCACCGGACGCACCCGGCATACCGCTGCTGGCGGACCGGCCGCTCGTGTCGGGCGGGTCGGCCGCCTACGTGTGCCGCGGGTTCGTCTGCGACGCGCCGGTCACCGACGCCGCCGCGCTGCGAGAGGCCCTGCAGCGGGGCTGAGCCGACGGGGTGCCGAACCGCCCCTCCCGCGGGACCATGAGGCATGACGCGTGCCCCCGAGAGCGTCCACAGCATCGCCGCCGCGACGCTCGGTGACCTGCCGGACGACCGGCTCGAGCTGTTCCGCGTGCGGCTCGACCGGTGGTGGACCGACCTGTGGCACGGGCTGCGCGGCGTCTACTCCCCGGCCGCGACCGAGGAGGTCGCCAAGCGGCTGGTCGTCCTGGCCGCCACGGCATACCGCGAGCGCGACCCCGAGCTGCACCGGCTGGACCTGGAGCGCATGCTGCAGCCGGACTGGTTCCAGTGCGAGCAGATGCTGGGCTACGCGGCCTACACCGAGCGGTTCGCCGGCGACCTCGACGGGGTGCGCAAGAAGATCCCGTACCTGGAGGAGCTGGGGGTCACCTACCTGCACCTCATGCCACTGCTGCTGCCCCGTGACGGCGACAACGACGGCGGCTACGCGGTGGCGGACTACCGCAGGGTGCGACCCGACCTCGGCTCGGTCGGTGACCTGCGCGAGCTGGCCTCGGCGCTGCGGCGGTCCGGGATCAGCCTGTGCCTGGACCTGGTGCTCAACCACGTCGCGCGCGAGCACGAGTGGGCGGTGCTGGCCCGCCAGGGCAGCGAGAAGCACCGGGCCTACTTCCACCTCTTCCCCGACCGGCGCGAACCGGATGCCTACGAGCAGACCCTGCCGGAGGTGTTCCCCGACTTCGCCCCGGGCAGCTTCACCTGGGACGACGAGGTCGACGCATGGGTGTGGACCACGTTCAACGCCTGGCAGTGGGACCTCAACTGGGCCAACCCGGACGTCCTCGCCGAGTTCGCCGACATCATGCTGTTCCTGGCCAACCTCGGCGTGGAGGTGCTCCGGCTCGACGCGATCGCCTTCCTCTGGAAGCGCCTCGGCACCACCTGCCAGAACCAGCCCGAGGTCCACCACCTCACCCAGGCCCTGCGCGCGGTGATGCGGATCGCTTGTCCCGCAACGGTTTTCAAGGCTGAGGCGATCGTCAGCCCCCGCGACCTGGTGCAGTACCTCGGGCAGGGCAGCCACCACGGCAAGGTCAGCGACCTCGCCTACCACAACGCCCTCATGGTGCAGGTGTGGTCGATGCTGGCGGCGAAGGACGTCCGCCTGGCCGCCCACACCCTGGGCTCCCTGCCGCCGGCCCCGACGACGTCGGCGTGGATCACCTACGTGCGCTGCCACGACGACATCGGCTGGGCCGTTGACGACCGGGACGCCGCGGCCATGGGCCTGTCCGGCCACGCCCACCGGGCGTTCCTGTCCGACTGGTACACCGGGGACTTCGACGGCTCCCCGGCGCGGGGGCTGACGTTCCAGCTCAACCCGGCGACCGGCGACCGGCGGGTCAGCGGCACGACCGCGAGCCTCATCGGGCTGGAGGCCGCGCTGGAGCAGGCCCACGCCCCCAGCGCGCTGACCCGACGGGACCCGGCCGACCCGGCGCCCGACACCGCCGACGTGCGCGCCGCCCTGGCCCGGGTCCGGCTGGTGCACGCGATCGTCATGGGCTGGGGCGGGGTCCCGGTGATCTGGAGCGGGGACGAGCTCGGTCAGCCCAACGACCCGCACTGGGCCGACGAACCCGGGCACGCGGACGACAACCGCTGGGCGCACCGGCCGCGGCTGGACCGGGAGCGCGCCCATGCCCGGCACGACCCGGGGACCGTCCCCGGTGCGGTGTTCGAGTCCCTGGCCCACCTCGCGGCGGTGCGCTGCGGGCTGCCCCACCTGCACGCGACCGTCCGGACGCAGGTGCTGCCGGTGGCAGACCCCGGCGTGCTCGGCACGGTGCGCCGGCACCCGCTCGGCGCGCTCGTGGCGCTCTACAACGTCACCGACACCTGGCGCGCCTGGCCGGCGGACTGGGTGGCCGACGAGGGCGTCGATGACCCGTACGACGCGATCGGCGCCCACCGGGTGCAGCCCGGCGAGGACGGCAACCTGTGGCTTCCGCCGTATGCCGCGTGGTGGCTCGTGCAGCACCCCTGACGGCGCGGGCCGGTCGCCTGACGTCAGAGCACGATCGCGCGGTAGTCCGGCTCCAGCCGGGGCAGCTCCCGGACGAGCCCGGGCGGGCCGACGAAAAGCGCCGTGGCCCAGATGTCGGCCCACAGCAGGGACGGCCCGACCACGGTCACCGAGCCGGTGCGACGCACCCACTCCTGACGCTCGGGGTCCCACAGGTGCGCACCGCGCGCGGCGGTGCCGGACGTGGCGACCCCGCCGCAGACCATCTCGACGACCTCGGCGATCCGGGAACGGTCGCGGGGGTCCTCGATGCCGATGCGCCACGGCCGCACCGGACCGCTGGCGTCATGGCCGCCGAGGGCGATGTCGCCCCCGGCGTTGACGCTGTGGGCGTAGCCGTCCAGCCGGTCCAGCACCGCGGCCGCCCGTTCGACGGCCCAGCCCTTGACCAGCCCGGTGGGGTCCCAGCGCCGCGTGCCGTCCTCGTCGGGCAGCTCGCAGGTGAACGCCCCGTGGGTGCGCTCGGTCGCCTGGCGGCACCAGCGCGCCACCTCCTGCACCAGCGGGTCGCTGTCGGCCAGGCTCAGCTCGCCCCGCCGGATCCGGCGGACCTCGCTGCCGCGCTGCCACAGGCTGAACAGCGCGTCAGCGTGCCGCAGCTCCTCGAACGCCGCCTCCACGGCCTCCTCGACCGTGGCGCACCGCAGGTCGGCGCCGCGCAGGTGGATGCTGACCGGCATCCCCATGATCTGCTCCACCCAGGCCCGCTGCCCGGTGGCGACGTCGGCGGTCACAGGTGCGCCTTGTCGATCGCGGACTGCAGCGACTGGATGTAGCCGCCACTGGTCACCGTGGCGCCGGAGACCATGTCGATGTGGGCGCTCTGGGCCTGCACCGCCGCCTGGTCCAGCACGGGCAGCGCGTAGCTGTTGATCTCCTGGTCCCGGGGGTTGCTCCACGGGTACACCACGGCCTGCGACTGGGTGATCCTCCCCTTGCTGACCGTGATCCGGACCTGCACCGGGCCCCAGCGGGTCATCACGTTGTCGCCGGTGAAGGTGCCCGTGGTCGTGCCGTTGCCGGAGCTGGTCGACGGCGGAGACGTGGTCGCCGGCTGGTTGGGCGCCGGAAGGGGCGCGGCGGCCCCGCCGTCGTCGGACCCGCCGCCGTCGTCCCCGCCGCCGAGCCCCCCGGACGTGGTCGTACGGCTCGGCGTCGGGGTGGGGGTCGGGTTGTTGCCCGTGACCGCCGGCTGGTTCGGTGCGCCGAGGGCGGCAGGAACCGGGCTGCCGCTGTTGGTGCTGGTGCGGTAGCTGAACAGCAGCACCAGCACCGTGACGGTGCCGAGGAGGGCGGTGACGATGCGTCGCATGGGAGCTCTTCCTTGGTATGCCGGGTGGCCGGCCTGGTCAGTAGCTGAAGCGTTCGAGGTGCACGTGCCGGGGCGGGACGCCGGCGGCCTGGGCGGCCCGGCCGGCGGCGGTCATCCAGCCGGCGCTGCCGCACAGGTAGACGTCGTGGTCGGCCACGTCGGGCACGAGCTGGCGCAGGGCGCTCACGTCGTCGAGGTCACCGGCGGACTCGGGCAGCCAGCTCTCCACGCCCTGGCGGCGCCGGCCGGGGACGAGGAACAGCCGCGCCCCCTTGGCCGAGGCGAGCCCGACCAGCTCCTGGCGCAGGATCGCGGTGTCCTCGTGCCGGCAGCGGTAGATGAGGGTGACGTCGCCGGGCCGCTGGTCGAGCTCCTCCAGCAGCGCCCGCATCGGCGTGACGCCGATGCCGGAGGCCATGAGCAGCACCTTGCGACGGGTGCGCACCCCGGCGTGCAGGCGGCCGTAGGGACCCTCGACCATGACCCGGGTGCCGGGCTTGACCCGCGCCAGGGCGGCCGAGCCGTCACCGAGGTGGGCGGCGGTGATCCGCAGGCTCCTGCCGTCCGGCGCGGCAGACAGCGAGTAGGGGTGGGCCCGGGTGGCGCCCGGACCGTCCAGGAAGCGCCACTGGAAGAACTGCCCCGCCCGGGCCCCGAGCCGGTCCAGGTCGCGGCCACCGATGACCACGGTGGTGACCGAGGGGCTCTCCGCGCGGACGTCGGTGACGACCAGGCGGTGGCGCCAGCTGCGGTAGACGGGCAGCCCCACCCGGTAGAGCAGGACGCTGCCGGCGGCCGCGGCGTACAGGCCCCACCAGAAGACGGTGGAGACCGGCGAGCTGAGGAACTCCTTGCCGGTCCACAGCTGGTGCGGCAGGGCCAGGCCGGCGCCGAGGTAGGCGTAGAGGTGGATCAGGTGCCACGACTCGTAGCGCAGCCGGGCGCGGGCGGCCTTGACCGAGGTCACCACGACCGCGACCAGGGCCACCGTGCCGGCCACCGCGAGCAGCATGCCCGGGTAGTTCACGACGAAGTCGACGATCGTGCCCCACAGGCCGGCCGGCGAGGTGGCCGCGTAGCCCAGCGTGATCAGCACGATGTGGGCGAGCATGAGGTTGAACGAGGTGAAGCCGACCAGGCGGTGGCGCCGGGCGAGCTCGTCCTGGCCGTAGCTGCGCTCGACCGCGGGGATGCGGGCCATGAGCAGCACCTGGATGAGCAGCAGGTCCGAGGCGACCAGGCCGGTGACCCGGCCCAGGCTGGTCAGCCCGGTGCCCACGGCCCCCAGGTCCTGCAGGCCGCCGCCGCCGACCCACAGGGCCACCACGAACAGCAGGCTCAGCCAGGTCAGCGCCCCGGCGGCGTCGCGCCACCAGCGGGGTGTCTGCGGGACCGCGGGCACGGTGGGCGCCCGGTCCGCGCGGGAGGCGGCCGGGCGCTGCTGCTCGATGACCTGCGGTGTCGTGCTCACGTGGTCCAGATTCGGGGCGGATGCTGGGCGTTTGCTGTGAGCCAGCCGCACCAGCATCTGTGAGCCTTCTCAGACGGCCCTCAGAGCGGCCGGCTCAGCTCCACGCCCCGAAGACCACCCCGCCGATGCGGATGATGAACGCGCCGACGACGAGGACGAACACCACGCGCACGAACCCCGCCCCGCGGGCCACTGCGGTGCGGGCGCCGAGATAGGCCCCGAGCAGGTTGCACCCGCCCATGAGCAGCCCGATCCGCCACATCACCGCACCCTGCGGGATGAACACGACCAGGGCGGCGACGTTGGTGGCCCAGTTGGCCATCCGGGCCTTGGCGCTGGCCTGCAGGAACGCGTAGCCGAGCAGGCCGACCAGGGCGAAGACGAAGAAGGAGCCGGTGCCCGGGCCGAGCGCGCCGTCGTAGACGCCGATGACGAAGCCGGCCGCGGTGGCCGCGATGACGTGGTGGCGCCCGGCGAAGCGCAGCTGCGTGGCCGAGCCGAGGTCAGGCTTGAGCAGCGTGTAGGCCCCGACCGCGACGAGCACGACCAGGATCAGCGGGTTGAACGCGCTCTTGGGGATGTGCGACCCGAGCACCGCCCCGCCGAGCGAGCCGAGGAAGGCCACGCCGGCCATCGGCAGGGCGGTGCGCAGGTCGGGACGCACCCGGCGGTAGTAGGTCAGCGAGCTCGCCGACGTGCCGCAGATGGAGCCGAGCTTGTTGGTCGCCAGGACCTGCACCGGGGCGGCGTGGGGGAAGCCGAGCACCAGCGCCGGCAGCTGCACCAGCCCTCCCCCGCCGACCACCGCGTCGATCCAGCCGGCGGTGAGGCCGGCCAGCATGAGCAGGAGCGTGGTCTGCAGCGACGGGTCGCTCACGCCCCCAGCCAGCTGTCCACGATCTTCAGGATGTCCAGCAGCTCGTGGGCGACGCCGTCAGGGGTGACGTCGACGTGCACCTGCTGGTCCATCGGGATGTCGGAATGCGGCACCCAGATCGCCCGCAGCCCGGCCCGCTGGGCACCGTGGACGTCCTCGTACGGGCGGTCACCCACGTAGACCGCGGCCGCCGGGTCCTCGACGCCGACCGCTGCCATGGCCGCCCGGAACGCCTCGCGGTGCGGCTTGGCGTGGTCGATCTCGGAGGTGTAGACGGCACCGTCGAGCAGGTCGAGCACGCCGTCACGGGCGAAGACGCCGTCGTGGTAGCCGGCCGGCCAGATCGTGTTGGACAGCACGCCCACCTTGACGCCCCGCTCCCGCAGGCCGCGCCACAGCGGCTCGACCTGCGGGTCGGTGAAGGTGTGCGGCTCCCAGAACTCCTGGTATGCCGTGAGCGCGGCAGGGTGCCCCGGGTGGTCGCTCTCGACGCCGGCCTCGCGCAGCACCTGCTCGATGTGCGCGCTACCGCCGTCGACGCGCAGCCGCTTCCACGCCCGGTCCTCGACCGCGAGGATCCGCGCCGCCAGGGCCTCGGCATCGACAAAGTCGTCGGCCCGGGCCGCCAGCTCGCGGGCGTAGACCCGCCACTGCTCGGCCAGGTCGATGGTGTGCCAGGGCGTGAGCGTGCCGCCCCAGTCGAAGATGACCGCCTCGACCGGGGTGGTGCCAACACTCATCGCGCGTCGGCCCCGCGGACCTCCGACACGACCGCGTCGACGATCCCGTCGACCGCGACCTCGCGCCGCTCGCCGCTGGCTCGGTCCTTGAGCTCGACCGTGCCGTCGGCCAGGCCGCGGCCGATGACGACGATGGTGGGCACGCCGATGAGCTCGGAGTCCTTGAACTTCACGCCGGGGCTGACGCCCTTGCGGTCGTCGTAGAGGACCTCGAGCCCCCGGGCCTGCAGCGCGGCGACGATCTCCTCGCCCTTGGCGAAGACGGCCTCGTCCTTGCCGGTGGCCACGACGTGCACGTCGGCCGGGGCGACCTCGCGGGGCCAGACCAGGCCGATCTCGTCGTGGGTGCCCTCGGCGATCGCGGCCACGGCCCGGCTGACGCCGATGCCGTAGGAGCCCATCGTCACGGTGACGAGCTTGCCGTTCTGGTCCAGCACCTTGAGCTCGAGCGCGTCGGCGTACTTGCGGCCGAGCTGGAAGATGTGGCCCATCTCGATGCCGCGCGCGGACTCCAGGGGGTGGCCGCAGTTGGGGCAGGGGTCGCCGTCACGGACCTCGGCGGCCTCGATCGTGCCGTCGGCGGTGAAGTCGCGGCCGGCGACGAGGTCGATGACGTGCTGGCCGGCGACGTTGGCGCCGGTGACCCACGCGGTGCCCTCGACGACGCGGGGGTCGAGCAGGTAGCGGATGCCGGACTTGCCGTCCTCGCCGAGGACCTCGGGGCCGATGTAGCCCTTGACCAGCGCGGGGTTGCGGGCGAAGTCGGCCTCGCCGAACGCCTCGACCTCGGCGGGCTCGAGCTGGGCGCCGAGCCGCTTCTCGTCGATCTCTCGGTCGCCGGGCACGCCGATGGCGAGGGGCTCGCGGGTGCCGTCGGGGTGGACCACCGTGACGAGCACGTTCTTGAGCGTGTCGCCGGCTGCCCAGGGGCGGTCCTCGCGGGGGAAGTGCGCGTTGAGGTGGTCGACCAGGGACTCGATGGTGGGCGTGTCGGGGGTGTCCTCGGCGTGCGCGGCGGGCAGCCCGTCATACGCGACTGCCTCGGGGACGGGCACCTTGACCGCCTCGACGTTGGCGGCGTAGTCGCAGTGGGTGCACCGCACGTAGGTGTCCTCGCCGTGCTGGGCCGTGGCGAGGAACTCCTCGGACTTGCTGCCGCCCATGGCCCCGGCCATCGCGGCGACGATGACGTAGTCGAAGCCGAGCCGGTCGAAGATGCGGATGTAGGCCTTGCGGTGGGCCTCGTAGGAGGCGTCCAGGCCCGCGTCGTCGACGTCGAAGGAGTAGGAGTCCTTCATCGTGAACTCGCGCCCGCGCAGCAGGCCGGCGCGGGGACGCGCCTCGTCGCGGTACTTCGTCTGGATCTGGTAGATCGACAGGGGCAGGTCCTTGTACGAGGAGTACAGGTCCTTCACCGCCAGGGTGAACATCTCCTCGTGCGTGGGCCCGAGCAGGTAGTCGGCATCCTTGCGGTCCTTGAGGCGGAAGATGTTGTCGCCGTACTCGGTCCACCGGCCGGAGGCCTCGTAGGGCTCGCGGGGCAGCAGCGCGGGGAAGAGCAGCTCCTGGGAGCCGATGGCGTCCATCTCCTCGCGGACGATGCGCTCGATGTTGCGCAGCACCTTCAGGCCCAGGGGCAGCCAGGTGTAGATGCCGGGCGCGACGCGGCGGATGTAGCCGGCGCGCACGAGCAGCCTGTGGCTCGGCAGCTCCGCGTCGGCCGGGTCCTCGCGCAGGGTTCGCAGGAACAGGGTCGACATGCGCAAGGCGGCCACGATCACTCCTTCGTCAGGTCCGGTCGCGACGCTCGCCCCGGACCCCGCGAGGATATCGGCCCACGGCGGGCGGGCTCACGGCAGTTTCACGCCGCGGTATGCCGTGTGCCTGCCACTTTCGTCCCGGGTCGCCTTGAGGGCGGTGCGCACCATGGGCAGCTGCAGCGGCAGCCGGGCGATCGTGGCGAGCTGCCGGCGACGGTTGGCCGGCCGGCCCGATCCCAGCCGCCGCTCGACCCGGCGCGTCTCGTCCACGGCCATCTGGATGTTCGCGGGGAACACGGCGACCAGCAGCGCGGCGCTGGCCCAGCCGGCGAGGCGGCGGGTGCGCGGGTGCAGTAGCCCTGCGGCACAGGCGATCTCGGCCACGCCGGAGGCGTAGACCAGGCCGCGGCGGGCCGGCAGCCGGCGCGGGGTGATCGACTCGAACGGCTGAGGGCGGACCAGGTGCAGCACGCCGGAGGTGGTGAACAGCGCGGCGAGACCCTTGAGGTCACGGGTGAGAGGGGCAGCCATGCCCCGATCCAACCAGAGGGACGGCTCACAGCAGGACGGTGGCGAAGCTGCCGACCTCGGTGAAGCCGACTCGCTTGTAGGTCGCCCGAGCCGGGGCGTTGAAGTCGTTGACGTAGAGCGTCACCATCGGGGCGACCTCGCGCTCGATGATGTCGACGACCGCGGCCATCGCCGGCTCGGCGTAGCCCTGGCCGCGCCACGACGGCTTGAGCCAGACGCCCTGCACCTGGGCGACACCGAGGGCCACCGACCCGACGTCGGCCTTGAACACGACCTCGCCGTCCTCGACCCGCACGAAGGTGTGGCCCCGGGAGATCAGCGCCGCGATGGACTGCCGGTAGGCCGTGTCCGAGCCCCAGTAGGGCGGGTAGCCGATCTCGTCGGTGAACATGGCCGCGGCGGCGGGGACGACCAGGTCGACCTCGTCGAGGCGGGCCCGGCGCACCGCCGGGTCGGGCGTGACGCCGCAGTCCACCGGGCTGTCGGTCACCGCCAGCATCGGCTGGTGGGCCCGGATCGCCCGCGCCGGACCCCAGTGGCCGCCGAGCTCCTGCCACAGCCCGTGGACCGCGTCGGCCGGGCCGAACAGCGAGGAGCACTGGCGGCGCCAGCGCCGCACCTTGGCGGCGAAGGCGACCACGGCGTGCTCGTCGGCCTCGACCGGGACCAGGTTTGCCGCGGCCCAGCACAGGGAGGTCAGCTCCTCCCCCTCGGCGTAGCCGAGGAGGCTGCCCGGCTGGGTGGCCAGGGCGCCTTCGAGGATGCGCGCGGCGACGAAGACGTTGGCCGCGGCGTCACGGGCGCAAACCTCCAGCGCGCCGTCCCGGTCGGCGACCGTGAGGGCGCGGACCGGGCTCTGGGTGCGCAGCACGCCTCCAGCCTGCCTGCCGCCGGGCCCGGTGTCGACCGCTTCGGCCGACCTGTACGCCCGCGACGTGCGGCGCGACCATGGGAGGGGCAGGGCTGAGGGCCGGGGCGACCCGGCCGGCGGGAGGCAGACCATGAGACTCGACCACCTCTTCGACGCCAACTGGCACTACGACCTGTTGCATGAGGTCGGCTCCCCCGGCGGGGGTGACGGACAGGTCTACGGCCAGGGCACCGGCATCCTCTCCGGGCGGGTCAACGGCACCGCCCGGTGGGCCAACTACCCGCGGTTGCGGGGCGGCTACGCGTTCCCCGACGCCCGGGGCACCGTGGACGTGGGCGACGGCGGCTTCGTGCTGTTCAGCCTCACCGGGATGTCCTCCATCACGGACGGCAGGGGGGTGCACGTCATGCTCTTCCGCACCGACGACGAGAGGTACCAGTGGCTGAACACGGTGATCGCCGTGGGCGAGGGCAGCGTCGACCGGGCCGACGGCGTGCTCGCCATGCGCTACTACGCCTGCGTGGTCGACCACCTGCCGTCGCTGGACGCCGCGCGGGCCATGGCCTGACCCGTCCCCGCCCCGGCGCCCTCAGAGCACCTGCGACAGGAACCGTTGCAGCCGCGGGCTCTCCGGCGCCTCGAAGACCTGCTCCGGCGGACCGGACTCGACGACGCGGCCGGCATCCATGAAGGACACCCGGTCCGCGACCTCGCGGGCGAAGCCCATCTCGTGCGTGACCACGAGCATGGTCATGCCGGAGGCGGCCAGGTCGGCCATGGTGGCGAGCACGCCCTTGACCAGCTCGGGGTCCAGCGCGGACGTGGCCTCGTCGAAGAGCATGACCTGCGGCTGCATCGCCAGGGCGCGCGCGATGGCGACCCGTTGCTGCTGCCCGCCGGAGAGGCGCCCGGGGCGCACGTCGGCCTTGTCGCGCAGCCCCACCTGCCCGAGGTGGTGCAGGGCGACCTCGCGCGCCTGCTCGGACGGCATACCGCGCAGCTTGCGCAGCCCGAGGGTGACGTTGGCCAGGACGGACTTGTGCGGGAACAGGTTGAAGTGCTGGAACACCATGCCCACCCGCTGGCGCAGGGCGTCGGGGTCCTCGCCCAGCACGCTGCGACCGTCGAGCAGGACGTCGCCACGGTCGGGCTCGAGCAGCCGGTTGACGGTGCGCAGCAGCGTGGACTTGCCCGAGCCGGACGGACCGATGACGCAGGTGGCGGTGCCGGCCGCGACGTCGAGGTCGACCCCGCGCAGCACCTGGTGGGCGCCGAAGGACAGGTGCACGTCGCGGGTGGCCACGCTGACGGCTGCCGGGGCGGTCAGCTCGGCGGCGGGTGCGGTCATCAGTGCGCCTCCTGGGTGATCGGCAGCGGCAGGTCGTCCTCCACCGGCTGGCCGGCGTCGGCCCGGCGCCCCTCGCGCAGGCGCCGGTCGATCGCGTTGACGGCATGGGTGAGCGGGATGGTGATGACCAGGTAGAACAGGCCGGCCAGCAGCAGCGCCGACTCGTTGCCGGTGTTGGCGGCCTGGTCCTGGCCGATGCGGAAGAGGTCGCGCTGGCTGGCGACCAGGCCGAGGAAGTAGACCAGCGAGCTCTCCTTGATCAGGGCGATGAGCTGGTTGACCAGGGCCGGCAGCACGCGGCGCACGCCCTGCGGGATGACGACCAGGCGCATCCCGGCGGACCGGCTGAGGCCCAGCGCCCGCGCCGCCTCGAGCTGGCCGGCTTCGACCGACTGGATACCCGAGCGGAAGATCTCGCCGATGTAGGCCGAGGCGATGAGCGAGAGCGCGAGGATGCCGAGCGGGTAAGGGTTGGGGCCCCAGACCTGCAGGCCGAGCGGTGACAGGCCCACGCCGATCAGCAGGATGGTCACGGCGGCCGGCAGCCCGCGGAAGATGTCCGTGTACACCCGCGCCGGCCAGCGCAGCCAGCGGCTGCCGGAGAGGCCGGCGACCGCGAGCAGCATGCCGAGCACGGTGCCGACCACGGCCGAGGAGAGGGCCAGCAGCAGTGTGTTGGGCAGCCCGACCGTGAGCAGGTCCGGCAGCGCCGCGCGCATCGCGTCAACGTCGAAGAACGTCTGCCACAGCGTCGTCAGGATGTCCATGGGGCCCTCCCCTCGTCCGGTGTCGTCAGGTCAGCTCGCGGCCTTCGCCGGGACCGCGACCGTGCCGCTGCCGGGCTTGAAGTCCGCCGGGATCGTGCGGCCCGGGTAGTACTGCGCCTGGAGCCGGCTCCACGTGCCGTCGGCGATGACCTCGTCGAGGGCCTTGTTCAGCGCGGCGAGCAGCTTGGGGTTGCCGTGGGCGATGGCGAACGCCGTCGGCGCCGGGCTCAGCTGCTTCTGCGCCAGGACGACCTTGCCGCCGCTGTCCTTGGCGGTCTTCTCCCCGATCTCCGCCGGCGCGATCCACGCCTGCGCGGTGCCGGCCTTGAGCTGGTTCAGCGCGCTGTTGTAGTCCGGGACGCGGACCGGGTCGAGGCCGTTCTTGGAGGCGTAGTCGTCCTGCACGGTGCCCTGCACGACCGCCACTCGCTTGCCCTTGAGCTGGTCGAAGCTGCGGATCGGGGAGCCCTGCGGCACGTCGAGGCCGAAGTAGCCGAAGTCGTAGCCGTTGGTGAAGTCGACCGTCTTCTTCCGCGCTTCCGTGATGGTGATCGAGGAGGAGCCGAGGTCGAACTTGCCGCTCTTGACCTGGGCCAGCAACGCGGAGAAGTCGGTGCCGACGAACTCGACCTTGAGGTGCAGCTTCGCCGCGACCGCGACGAGCAGGTCGTTGTCGAAGCCGGTGAACTTCCCGTCCTTGAGGTAGACGTTCGGCGGGGCGTCGGTGAGCGTGCCCACGCGCAGGGTGCCCGGCTGCTGCAGGGCGTAGGGGTTGTCGGCGCTGGCCTTGGTCGGGCCGCACGCGCTCAGCGAGACGGCGGCAGCCAGGGCCGCCACGGCGGCGGTGATGACACGGAAACGCTTGGTGGACATGACTTTTCCTTCGGGCGTCAGGTGTGGCGGGCAGGCAGCCGCGCGGACGCGGTGGCGCGTCGGCGGTCAGGTGTGCTGCCGGTGGAGCAGGGTCCGGGGCGAGGCGGCGTATGCCGTGGCCGCGCGATCCCGGGTCGTCTGACCCGGGCGCGCGGCTACCGACACATCAGCGTGGGCGTGGTCCCGGAGCGGCTCGTCACAAAACCGGACGTTATAGGAGAGCAAAGGTTTGGTAATAACCGGGGGTCCCGCCCGTTCACCATCCGAGACGGGCCTTGCCCTCCCGGCTCGTCGGCGGTCGGCCCCAGGACGAGGATGGAGGCCCGGCACCCGGGACGCGAGGAGGCGGCACATGCTCAGGACCTGGCTCACCGAGACCTTCGGGCTGGATGTGCCCGTGGTCGGCGCACCCATGGCGGGTGTGGGATCCGGGCGGCTGGCTGCAGCGGTCTCATCGGCCGGCGGGCTGGGGATGGTCGGTGCCGGCGGCGCGGCCACCGCTGACTGGATCGCGCAGCAGGCGGCCGTCGCGGCCGCACCCGGACGGCCGTGGGGCGTCGGGCTCATGGCCTGGGTGCTGCCCGACCACCCCGAGCAGCTCGACGCAGTGGTCGCAGCGCGACCGGCACTGGTGTCGGTCAGCTTCGGCCCCTACGCCGACGCCGTGCGCCGGTTGCAGGACAGCGGGATCCGAGTGGCCACGCAGGTCGGCACGGCGCAGGAGGCGGTCCAGGCACAGGACACCGGCGTCGACCTCGTCGTGGCCCGCGGCGCGGAGGGCGGGGGACACGGGCGGAACGACGTGGGCACGCTGGCCCTGCTGCAAGCGGTGCTGGAAGAGGTGGACCTCCCCGTCGTCGCCGCTGGCGGCATCGGCACCGCCCGCGGGCTGGCGGCGGCCCTCGCCGCAGGAGCGGCCGGGGCGTGGGTCGGCACGGCGTTCCTCACCTGCCGCGAGGCCGAGACGACGCCGGCCGCCCTGGCGCGGTTGCTGGAGGCGTCGGAGGCGGACACGGCATACGGACGGGTCTTCGACGTGGCACAGCGCCTGGGCTGGCCGCCCGAGTACGGCGGGCGGGCACTGCGCAACGCGTTCTTCGACCGGTGGGAGGGCCGCGAGGACGAGCTCGTCCGCAACGACGCGGCGGCGGCCGAGCTGGCCGAGGGCCGCCGGCGCCAGGACCTCGACGTCGGCTACGTCTACGCCGGCCAGGGCGTCGGACTGCTCCGGCACGAGCGCACCGCGGCCGAGGTGCTGGCCGACCTCGCGGGCGCCGAGGACCTGCTGCGAGGCTGGGGCGCATGAGTCTGTTCACCGTGGAGGAGGCGCGCGCGGAGCTGGCCGACCTGCGCCCCGTGCTCGCCGAGATCGTCGCGCTGCGCGCGGACGCCGCCGAGCTCGCGACCGCCACCATGCCCGGCGGCCGGCCCACCACCCTGGGCGGCCTGCCCGAGCTCAAGGCCGCCCAGGCCCGGCTCGACGACCTGATGACCCGGGTGCAGCAGACCGGCGCCGAGCTCAAGGGCCTGGCCCCGCTGCTGCTCGACTTCCCCTCCGAGCTCGACGGGGTCCCGGTGCTGCTGTGCTGGCTCGAGGGTGACGAGGGGCTGCACTGGTACCACCGCAGCGACCTCGGCTTCGCCGGACGGCGCCGGCTGCCCGACTGACGCCGGCCACCCACACGCAGACCGGGCGGCCCTGCAGGTGCAGGACCGCCCGGTCAGGCGTGGCGTGGTGTCAGCTCACCGTGACGACCGGACCTCCGGTCTCCTCCGCGCCGTCGACGGGCTCGCCCATCTCTTCCGCGATGCGCATGGCCTCCTCGATGAGGGTCTCCACGATCTTGGCCTCCGGCACGGTCTTGATGACCTCACCCTTGACGAAGATCTGGCCCTTGCCGTTGCCGGAGGCGACACCGAGGTCGGCCTCGCGGGCCTCGCCGGGGCCGTTGACGACGCAGCCCATGACGGCGACACGCAGCGGCACCTCCAGGCCCTCGAGGCCGGCGGTCACCTGGTCGGCGAGGGTGTAGACGTCGACCTGGGCGCGGCCACAGGACGGGCAGGAGACGATCTCGAGCTTGCGCGGGCGCAGGTTGAGCGACTGCAGGATCGCGTTGCCGACCTTGACCTCCTCCACCGGCGGGGCCGAGAGGGAGACGCGGATGGTGTCGCCGATGCCCTTGGCCAGCAACGCACCGAAGGCCACCGAGGACTTGATCGTGCCCTGGAACGCCGGGCCGGCCTCGGTCACGCCGAGGTGCAGCGGCCAGTCGCCCCGCTCGGCGAGCATCTCGTAGGCCTGCACCATGACGACCGGGTCGTTGTGCTTGACCGAGATCTTGAAGTCGTGGAAGTCGTGCTCCTCGAACAGCGAGGCCTCCCACACGGCCGACTCCACGAGCGCCTCGGCGGTGGGCTTGCCGTACTTCTCCAGCAGGCGCGGGTCGAGCGAACCGGCGTTGACGCCGATCCGGATCGAGACGCCGGCGTCCTTCGCCTCGCGGGCGATCTGCTTGACCTGGTCGTCGAACTTGCGGATGTTGCCGGGGTTGACCCGGACGGCGGCACAGCCGGCCTCGATCGCCTTGTAGACGTACTTCGGCTGGAAGTGGATGTCCGCGATGACCGGGATCTGGGAGTGCCGGGCGATCTCGGGCAGCGCGTCGGCGTCGTCCTGGCTCGGGCAGGCCACGCGCACGATGTCGCATCCGGTCGCGGTCAGCTCGGCGATCTGCTGCAGCGTGGCGTTGACATCGGTCGTCGGGGTGGTGCACATCGACTGCACCGAGATCGGGGCGTCACCACCGACGTCCACCGTGCCGACCTTGATCTTGCGCGACTTGCGCCGCGGGGCGACGACTGGCGGCGGTGTGGCAGGCATTCCGAGCGAAACCGTCATGCCCGCAGTATCCCCCACCCGTCTCAGTCGGTGAGAGGCGGCGTCAGCCGCCGATCTTGATCGGGTTGACGACGTCGGCGTAGATCAGCAGCGCCGACATGACGATGAGGACCGAGGACACGGCATACGCCACGGGCAGCGCCTTGGCCACGTCCACGTAGCCCGGGTTGGGGCGGCGACGGGCGCGCGCGATCGCGCGCTTGAGGCCCTCCCACAGGGCGCCGGCGACGTGCCCGCCGTCCAGCGGCAGCAGCGGGATGAGGTTGAAGACGAACAGCGCGAGGTTCAGCGAGGCGATGAGCCCGAGCTCGAAGATGATGACGTCACCGACCGAGCCACCGAAGCCACCGATGTCGCCACTGGCGACCTCACCGGCCACCCGGCCGACACCCACGACCGACATGGGGCTGTTGACGTCGCGCGGGCCGGAGCCGAACGCCGCCTGGGCCACGCCCACCATCTTCTGCGGGAGCTTGAGCACGACGCCGGCGGTCTGGCCGATCGCGCCACCCACCAGGCCGGGCACGGCGGTCAGCGGCTGCTTGACGACCTCCAGCGAGCCGCCCATGCCGACGAAGCCGACCCGTTCGGTGACGACCTTGCCCGAGGAGTCGGTGACCGGCTTGCCGTCGGCGTCGACCTTGGGACGGTCGGTGAGCATCGGCGTCACCGTGATCGGCATCCGCGTGCCGTCACGCTCGACCACCAGGGCCACCGGGGCGCCGCCGTGGGTGCGGATGACCGCCCGCACCTGCTCGAAGGTGGAGACCTGCCTGCCGTCGATCGCGACGATCCGGTCGCCGGGCTTGAGGCCGGCCTTGTTGGCCGGGGCCACCGGGTCGGTCGCCGCGCACGCCGTCGGCCTGGCGGAGGTGCTGGCCACGGTCTGCACGCACTCCTGGACCAGCCCGACGCGGGAGGTCTCGGTGGCGATGCCGTGCATGGTGAAGATGCCGGTCAGCAGGACGACCGCGATGAGCAGGTTCATCGTCGGGCCGCCGAGCATGACCACGAGCTTCTGGCGCACCGGCAGCTTGTAGAAGACGCGGTGCTCGTCGCCGGGCTGGACCTCCTCCAGGGAGTCCTGCCGGGCCTGGTCCATCATCTGGCTCCACCGGCCGGTGGTCGACGCGCGCAGCATGGTCGGGTCGTCACCGGGCTTGGGCGGGAACATGCCGATCATCCGGATGTAGCCGCCGAGCGGGATGGCCTTGAGGCCGTACTCGGTCTCGCCGCGGTGCCGGGACCACACCGTCGGGCCGAAACCCACCATGTACTGCGTGACCTTGACGCCGAAGCGCTTGGCCGGCACCAGGTGCCCGATCTCGTGCAGGGCGATGGACGCGCCGACACCCAGCGCGACGAACAGGACACCCAGGACGTAGCTCACGACTCCACCGTCTCACGTGCGGCCAGGCCGAGGACCTCCCTCGCCCGGGCTCGCGCCCAGGACTCGGCGCGCAGCACCGACTCAACGCTCAGGGCGCCCGGATCGTTCACCACGTGCTCCTCGACGACCCGCGCGACGGTGTCGACGATGTCGACGAACTGGATCCGCCCGCCGAGGAAGGCCTCGACGCACTCCTCGTTCGCGGCGTTGAACACCGCCGGGTACGTCGCGCCCTCGGTCCCGACGTGCCGCGCCAGGGCGACGGCCGGGAAGGCCTCGTCGTCCAGAGGGAAGAACTCCCACGTCGCCGTCCGCGTCCAGTCGCACGCCGGCGCCGCACCCGGCACCCGCTCGGGCCAGCCCAGACCGAGCGCGATCGGCAGCCGCATGTCCGGCGGCGAGGCCTGGGCCAGGGTGGAGCCGTCGGTGAACTCGACCATCGAGTGCACGACCGACTGCGGGTGGACGACGACCTCGATCCGGTCGAAGGGGATGTCGAAGAGCAGGTGGGCCTCGATGACCTCCAGCCCCTTGTTGACCAGGGTCGCGGAGTTGGTGGTGACCACCGGGCCCATGGCCCACGTCGGGTGGGCCAGCGCCTGCTCGGGGGTGACGTCGGCCAGCTCGGCCCGGGTCCGCCCGCGGAACGGGCCACCGCTGGCCGTCACGACCAGGCGAGCGACCTCCCCGGCGAGGCCCCCGCGCAGGCACTGCGCGAGGGCGCTGTGCTCGCTGTCCACCGGCACGATCTGGCCGGGACGCGCGGCCGCCTTGACCAGCGGACCGCCGACGATGAGCGACTCCTTGTTGGCCAGCGCCAGCGTGGAGCCCGCCTCCAGCGCCGCCAGGGTGGGCCGCAGGCCGATGGAGCCGGTGATGCCGTTGAGCACCACGTCCACCCCCGCCCCGGCCACCGCCGTGCCCGCCCCGGGCCCGACCAGTACCTCGGGCCGGTATTCCCGGTGGCCCGCCCGCGCGGCCGCCGCGGCGACCGCCGCCGAGACCTCCTCGCGCTCGCCCGAGGCGACGGCCACCTGCTCGACCTGCAGCGCTACCGCCTGCTCGGCGAGCAGGGCCAGGTTGGCCCCGCCGGCGCTGAGCGCGGTGACGTGGAACCGGTCGGCGTTGCGGGAGATGACGTCGATGGCCTGGGTCCCGATCGAGCCGGTGGACCCCAGGATGGCGATGCTGCGCGGTGAGCTCACCGGCCCATTCTGGCGTGCCGGGGGTGCGCGGCCCGGGCGCACCCCCGACATCACCCGGACCCGGCCGGGTGCGTCGGAAGAGGGGAACGGCGGCCGGGCCCGGGTGGCTCGTGGCCCCGGTCAGTCGACGAACACCCGTTCCTCGACCAGCTGCTCGGTGACCTCGCGGCCCTCGGGGTCGAAACGGCTCTGCTCGAAGCGCTTGTGGAACTCCAGCTCGACCTTGTCCACGCCGTTGCGGTTCTTCTCGATGGTCACGACGACCCAGCGACGGAAGCGGTCGGCGTTGCCGAGGTCGTAGACGAGGTGGTGCCGCGCCACGACGTCGAACTTCTCCGCCATGAGCAGGACGATGTCGGCTTCGTAGGCCAGGGCCGAGGACCCGCGCAGGTGGCGGACCCGCATCCGCATGCCCGACTTGAGCGCGGACTTCTCGGCCGCGACGATGGCCGCGACCGGCACCGCCAGCTCCAGCGCGAGCTCCTTGAGCCCCTCGGCGACCTGCGCGACCTGTGCGTCCTCACCGACGTGGTCGGTCCCGACGGCGACCTTCTGCAGGTAGTCCACGATCACCAGGGGCGCCTCCCCCGTCGCCTCCCGGATGGCCTCGACGACGCTGCGGATCTGCGCCAGGTCGGTGTGCACGCCGCTGGAGCGGTGCACGTGCAGCCGGCCGCCGAGGTCACGCAGCACGGCCACTGCCTCGGGCCCGCCGGGCGAGCCGGCCAGCCGGTCCGCCAGCGACTCCGACTGCCCGTGACGCACCTCGAAGCGCTCACGCACCTGGTGCAGCGGCACGCCGTTGAGCCCGGCGTGCTCGGCGGCCTCGAGGCTGATCAGCCGCTCGAGCAGTGTGTGGGTGTCGTGCTCGAAGGAGAAGTAGACCGCGGTGCGGCCTGCGGACACGACGTTGCGCATGAGCTGGAGCGCGAAGGTGGTCTTGCCCAGGCCCTGCGGGCCGCCGAGCAGCACCAGCTCTCCGGAACGCAGCCCACCCGAGAGCGCCTTGTCCAGGGCGTGGAACCCGGTCGGCCACACCCGCGCGCCGGCCACGGAGCCGGCCCGGATGGTGGCGTCCGTGGCGCCGATGAGGTCGGTCAGGGACTGCAGGCGCTCGGTGCTCATGCCGCCAGTGCAGCACCGCGACGGCCCCGGTCGCGGGCCTTCGGGACACCTCTGCCCGAACAGCCGATGACCCCCTCGTCCGCAGGGGCGAGGGGGTCTTCAGGTGGTGTCAGGGCGCGATGCCGACGTACTTGGTCTCCAGGTACTCCTCGATGCCCTCGAAGCCGCCCTCGCGCCCGAAGCCGCTGTGCTTGACCCCGCCGAACGGTGCCGACGGGTTGGACACGATGCCCTGGTTGATGCCGACCATGCCGAACTCCAGCGCCTCGCTGACCCTGATCACCCGTGACAGGCTCTCGGTGAAGGCGTAGGCGACCAGACCGTACTCGGTGTCGTTGGCCTTGGCGATGGCCTCGTCGTCGGTGCTGAACGTCGAGATCGGCGCCACGGGGCCGAATATCTCCTCGCGGAACAGCCGGGCGTCGGTCGGCACGTCGGCGAGCACGGTGGGCTCGAAGAAGTAGCCGCGGTCGCCGGTGGCCGAGCCGCCGACGAGGACCGTGGCGCCCTTCTCGCGGGCCTCGTCCACGAGCTCGGTGACCTTGGCGCGGGCCTTGTCGTCGATCAGCGGGCCGACCGTGACGCCGTCCTCGGTGCCGCGCCCGACGGTCAGCCTGGCCATCCGGTCGGCGAACTTGCGGGAGAACTCCTCGACCACCGACTCGTGCACGAGGAAGCGGTTGGCGGCGGTGCAGGCCTCGCCGATGTTGCGCATCTTGGCCAGCATCGCGCCCTCGACGGCCTTGTCGACGTCGGCGTCGCCGAAGACCAGGAACGGCGCGTTGCCGCCGAGCTCCATCGAGACCCGCAGCAGCTGCTCGGCCGACTGCTCGACCAGTGCCTTGCCGACCGGGGTGGAGCCGGTGAACGTCAGCTTGCGCAGCCGGGGGTCGCGGATCAGCGGCTCCATGACGTCACCGGTGCGGTGGGTGGTGATGACGTTGAGGACCCCGGCGGGCACGCCGCACTCGGTGAGCAGGTCGGCCAGCGCCAGCATGGTCAGCGGGGTCTGGGAGGCGGGCTTGACCACCATCGTGCAGCCGGCGGCCAGGGCGGGCCCGATCTTGCGGGTGCCCATGGCCAGCGGGAAGTTCCAGGGCGTGATCATCAGCGTCGGGCCGACCGGCTGCTTCATCGTCATCAGCCGGGTCGCGCCGTTGGGCGCGGTGGACCACCGACCGTGGATGCGCACGGCCTCCTCGGAGAACCAGCGGAAGAACTCCGCGCCGTAGGTGACCTCGCCTCGCGACTCCGCCAGCGGCTTGCCCATCTCCAGGGTCATCAGCATCGCGAAGTCGTCGGCGCGGGCGGTGATCGCCTCGAACGCCCGGCGCAGGATCTCGCCGCGGTCACGTGGCGGCGTGGAGGCCCAGTCGGCCTGCGCGGCCACGGCCGCGTCGAGGGCGGCGGTGCCGTCGGCGACGGTGGCGTCAGCCACCTCGGTGAGGACCTCGCCCGTCGCGGGGTCCTCGACCTTGATGGTCGCGCCGTCGCTGCTGTCACGCCACTGCCCGCCGATGAACAGCCCGGTGGGCACGCTGTCGATGAGGGTCTTCTCGGACTCGGTCGCCATGGTGGTCAGCCTCTCAGGAAGGTCAGGGACGGAGGTGGTCAGGTGGTGCGGCCGGTATGCCGGGTCCGCGGCCCGCGCGGTCAGCGACCGTCGAGCAGGGGGCGACGGGGGTCCCACGAGGTCCCGTCGCGGGCGTCCTGGCGCCGGCGGGCGATGGCCGAGAGGGCCTCGAGCACCACGCGGTTGGCCAGCGCCGCCGTGATGTCGGCGTGGTCGTAGGGCGGGCTGACCTCGACCACGTCGATGCCCACCACGGGCAGCTCCAGGCAGATCCGGCGCACCGAGTCCAGCAGCTGGCGGGCGGAGATGCCGCCCGGCTCGGGCGTGCCGGTGCCCGGGGCGTGCCCCGGGTCGCACACGTCGATGTCCACGGACAGGAAGACACCCTCGCACTCGTCCATCGCGATACCGAAGGCCTCGGTGAGGCACTCCTCCAGCCCGCGCTGGCCGATCTCGGTCATCTCGTAGGAGCGCATCTGCTGGCCCGCCATCCAGTCCAGCGTCTCCGGCGGCGGCCAGTAGCCGCGCAGCCCGATCTGCAGGAACCGGTCGCCGCGCAGGGCCCCGGACTCGATCAGCCGGCGCATCGGCTGCCCGTGGCCCCACAGCGAGCCGAACTCGATGTCGCCGGTGTCGGCGTGGGCGTCGAAGTGCAGCATCGAGATGCGGCCGTGGCCCAGGACGTTGGCCACGCCCTTGGCGTCGGGGTAGGCGATCGAGTGGTCACCGCCGAGCACGACCGGGATCTTGCCGGCGCGGGCGACCTTCTCCACCGCCGCCTCGAGCGCGGGCAGGGCCCTCTCGATCTCCCCGGAGTACATCTCCACGTCGCCGGCGTCGACGACCTTGAGGTCGACCAGTCCGTCGGTGCGCAGGGCCAGGCTCGGGCGGGAGCCGTCGTGGGCCAGGTAGTCGGTCATCCGGATCGCCATCGGACCGAACCGCGTGCCGGGCCGGTGCGAGGTGCCCCCGTCGAAGGGGGCGCCGAGGATGACGACCTCCGCGTCGGCGTAGGTCTCGGGGTCGTCCAGGTCGCAACGGGGCACGCCGAGGAAGGTGATGTCGGGGCCGAACTGGGGGCCGTACCGGGTCATGGCCCGATCCTAGGGCCGCCGGGACACCGGGATCCGCGGCTCACGGCCGCCCGCACGCTCACCGGTCCTGCTGACCCCACGGGGAGCCGTAGCCCTTGGGCGCGGGCGCCTGGAGCAGGTCCAGGAAGGGCACCGCGTCGAAGGACTCGGGCCCGCGCACCCCGGCGCCGGACCAGGCGCCGGTGGCGAGCAGCTCGAGGGCCACCACGGGGTTGACGGCGGTCTGCCAGACCACGCACTGGGCGCCGTACTCGCGCATTGCCCACTCGTTGTCGACGACGTGGTAGAGGTAGACCTCGCGCGGCCGGCCGTCCTTGCCGGTGCCGGTGACCCACAGGCCGGCGCACGTCTTGCCGGTCATCCGCGGGCCGATCGTGGCCGGGTCGGGCAGGCAGGCGGCGACCACGTCGCGGGGCGAGACCTCCACTCCGCCGACGCGGACCTTCTCGGTGCGGTCCAGGCCCAGGGTGTGCAGCGTCCGGAGCACGCCGATGAACTCGTCACCCAGGCCGTACTTGAAGGTCACCCGCTTCGCGTCGACCCAGCGCGGCATGAGGAGGACCTCCTCATGCTCGACGTTGACGCACTCCACCGGCCCGATGCCCTCAGGGAAGTCGAACACCTCGGGCTCGGAGAACGGCGGCGTGGTGAACCAGCCCCGGTCCTTCTCCCAGATGACCGGCGGGTTGAGGCACTCCTCGATCGTGGTCCAGATCGAGAAGCTCGGGGCGAAGATCTCCTCGCCGGCCTCGTTGGTCACCGACAGGTTGGCACCGTCGCGGGTGCCGAGCTCCTCGATCTCGCTGAACAGGTGGTCGGCGGCGTAGCGGGCGAACACGTCGGACAGGCCGGGCTCGACGCCCATGCCGACCAGGGCCAGGCGCCCGGCGTCCTCCCACTGCTGCGCGACCGCGAACTGGGCGTCGCCGAGCTTCTCCCCCGACTCCTCGTAGGGCCGCTCGGGGTGCGGTCGGCTCAGGCTCATCGCCATGTCGAGGTAGTCGGCGCCGGCGGCCAGCGCCCCCTCGAAGACCGGCATGACGAAGCGCGGGTCGACCGCGTTGAGCACGTGCGTGATGCCGTGCTCGCGGGCCAGCCCCGCCACCGCCAGGCTGCTCGAGGCATCGACCCCGGCCGCGACCAGCCGGGACTCCCCCTCGCGTCGGGCGGAGGCCGCCGCGACCGTCGCACGGGCGCGTGCCTCGTCGTAGTCGGCCACGACCATGCGCTCGAAGAAGTCACGCTCGACCGCGATCCGCGCGACCGCGTCGCCGACCCCACCGGAGCCGACCACCAGAACTCTCATCTCACGCCACCCTTGCGCGTCGGCTGCCGACCAGCTGCGCCGCACCGACGATCAGCAGCGAGGCCAGGAACATGACGGTGCCGATGACGTTGATCTGCACCGGTGTGCCGCGCTGCGCGGCACCCCAGACGTACATCGGGAAGGTCACCGACGCAGGGCTGGCGTTGAAGTTGGTGATGATGTAGTCGTCGAAGCTCAGCGAGAACGACAGCAGCGCACCTGCGGCGATGCCCGGGGCCACCAGCGGCAGCGTGACCTTGGTGAAAGTCTGGTACTCGTTGGCGAACAGGTCGGCCGCCGCCTGCTCCAGCCGCGGGTCGAGCGAGGCGATCCGCGCCTTGACGGTGACCACCACGAACGACAGGCAGAACATGATGTGCGCGATGAGGATCGTCGTGCGCCCCGTCGGGATGCCGAGCGCGATGAACAGCGTCAGCAGGCTCGAGCCCATGACCACCTCGGGGGTGGCCATCGGCATGAAGATGAGCAGGTTGGTGCCGGCCCGGCCCTTGAACCGGTAGCGGCCCAGGGCGAACGCGACCGCGGTGCCCAGGATGGTGGCGGCGATCGAGGCGATGATCCCGATCTGCAGGCTCAGTCCGAGCGCGGAGCACATGCCGGGAGCGCCACAGGGGTTGAGCCACGCGTCCAGCGAGAACTGGGTCCACTGGTAGTTGTAGCGGCCGTTCGGCTTGTTGAACGAGAACAGGATGACGACCATGTTCGGCAGGAGCATGTAGAACAGCACCAGGAACGCGACGATCGCCAGGACGTGCCTGCGGATCCATGCCATCTCAGACCAGCTCCTCGGTGCCGCTGCGGCGCACGTACAGCGCCACGAGCAGCACGATCGTCAGCATGAGCACGAACGAGAGGGCGGCCGCGGTCGGGTAGTCCAGCACCTGCAGGAACTGTCCGTCGATGACCTGGCCGATCATCACCGTCTGGGTGCTGCCCAGCAGCCGGGAGTTGATGAAGTCACCGGTGGCGGGGATGAACGTCAGCAGCGTTCCCGCCACCACGCCGGGCAAGGACAGCGGCCAGATCACCCGCCGGAAGGACTCCACCGGCGAGGCGTAGAGGTCGTGGGCCGCCTCCACCAGCCTCGGGTCGAGCCGCTCGAGGTTGGCGTAGAGCGGCAGGATCATGAACGGCAGGAAGTTGTAGGTCAGCCCGCAGATCACCGCGAACGGCGAGCTCATCAGCTGGTCCGTGCTCGTCAGGTGCATGGCCTGGAGCAGGTCGGTGAAGTGGATCCTGCGCGCGAAGCTGGTGACCACGCCGTCGTTGTTGAGGATGATCTGCCATGCCAGCGTGCGGATGAGGAAGCTGGTGAAGAACGGCGCGATGACCGCGACCAGCAGCAGGTTCTTCCACTTCCCGGCCTTCTGCGCCATGAAGTAGGCCAGGGGGTAGCCCAGCACCAGCGCCAGCACGGTGGCCGACCCGGCGTAGATGAGCGAGCGCAGGAACTGCGGCCAGTACAGCGACAACGCTTCGGTGTAGGTCTGCCAGTTCCACGTCATCGTGTAGCCGGTGTCGACCGACCCGGTCTGCAGCGACTGGGAGGCCAGGGAGAGCGTGGGCAGCACGAAGAAGATGACCAGCCAGAGCAGCCCGGGCAGCAGCAGCAGGTATGGCGTCCACCGTCCGCGGCGAGCCGGCTTGTGGTGCTCGCTCGCCGCGGCCAGGGCGCCGATCTCGGCCACTACGCCGCCCCGGTGTCGTCGGCCTGGTCCTGGGCCCCGGCGTGGGCGTCCTGCCGGGAGTCCAGCGCGAAGCCGTGCTCGGGAGCCCAGGCGAGGGTGACCGACGTGCCCACGGAGGCACGCGGCATACCGTCGTTCTGCTGGACGACGGCGAGCTCCTGACCCCAGGGAAGCCGGACCAGGTAGTTGGTGGCGAGGCCGGTGAACGATGCGTCGGTGACCGTGCCGGTGAGGGTGTTGAGCCCGTTCTCCATCCCTGTGGCTCTACCGCCGTCGACGAGACGCAGCTTCTCCGGGCGCACGCCCAGCCACATGGTCTGGACGCCCTCGACCAGGCGAGGGGTGGGCAGGCGGAGCTTGACACCGTGGACGTCGAGGTCGGCCAGCTCGCCCGGGGTGCCGACCACCTCGGCCTTGAGCAGGTTGGACTGGCCGAGGAAGTTGGCGACGAACGTCGTCGCGGGGTTCTCGTAGAGGACGCCCGGGTCGCCGACCTGCTCGAGCCGCCCGGCGTTCATCACCGCGATGGTGTCGGCCATGGTCATGGCCTCCTCCTGGTCGTGGGTGACGTGCACGAAGGTGATCCCGACCTCGGACTGGATGCGCTTGAGCTCGATCTGCATCTGACGACGCAGCTTGAGGTCGAGCGCGCCGAGGGGCTCGTCGAGCAGCAGCACGTCCGGCCGGTTGACGATGGCCCGGGCCAGGGCGACGCGCTGCTGCATGCCACCGGAGAGCTGCGCCGGCTTCTTCTTGGCGATGTGCGCCAGCTGAACCAGCTCGAGGGCCTCCATCGCCTTGGCCTTGTAGTCGCTGACCCCGCGACGGCGCAGGCCGAACGTGACGTTGTCCAGGATGCTCAGGTGCGGGAAGAGCGCGTAGCTCTGGAAGACCGTGTTGACGTTGCGCTGGTAGGCCTTGGTGTCGGTGATGTCGCGCTCACCGATGAGGATGCGACCCACCGTGGGCTGCTCCAGGCCGGCCACCATGCGCAGGGTGGTCGTCTTGCCACAGCCGGACGGGCCGAGCAGGGCGAAGAACGACCCCTGGGGGATGACCAGGCTGAGGTTGTCGACAGCCGTGAAGGTCTCGTAGCGCTTGCTGATGTCGATGAGGCGCAGGTCGCCTGCGGATTCAGTTGCCATGTCAGCCGGAGATCAGCGCCTGGAACTTCTTGTTGTACCTGGTCTCCGTGGCCGCATCGAGGCCCTTGAAGACCTGCGCCCGGGCGAGCACGTCCGCGCTGGGGAAGATCAGCGGGTTCTGGGCGACCGAGGGGTCCTGCTTGGCGAGGATCTCCTTGGCGCCCTTCACCGGGGCGATGTAGTTGACGTAGTCCACCACCTGGGCCATCACCTTCGGGTCGTAGTAGTAGTTGATCAACCGCTCGGCGTTCTTCTTGTGCTGGGCGAGCGCCGGGATGACGAAGTTGTCCGACCAGAGCGTGAAGCCCGTCGTCGGCAGGGTGTAGCCGAGGTTGGGGTTGTCGGCCTTGAGCTGGACGACGTCACCGGTCCACGCGAAGCACGCCGCGGTGTCCCCGGCGGCCAGCGGCTTGGTGTAGTCGTTGCCGGTGAAGCCCTTGATCTGGCCGGCGTCCTTGGCCTTCTGCAGCTCGGCGATCGCGGCGTCGAAGTCGGCGTCGGTGAAGGTCGCGAGCTTCTTGCCCATGGCCATGAGCACGAGGCCGACGGTGTCGCGCATCTCGGTGAGCAGGGTGACCTTGCCCTTGAGCGTCGGGTCGGTGAGCAGCTGGTCGACGGACTCGACCTTCCTGCCGCCGGTGGCCTTGGGGTTGAAGGCGATCCCGGCGAAGCCGCTCTGCCACGGCAGCGTGTAGAGGCGGCCGGGGTCCCAGGGGACGTTGCGCAGGGAGTCCTCGACGTTGTCGTGGTTGGGCACGTTGGCCAGGTCGAGCTTCTGGGCGTAGCCGAGCCGGATCAGCCGGGAGGCCATCCAGTCGGTGCTGACCCACACGTCACGGCCGGTGTCCTTGCCGGCGGCCAGCAGCGGCCGCACCTTGGCGTAGAACTCGTCGTTGTCGTTGTAGTCCTCGGTGTAGTTGACCTTGATGCCGGTCTGCTTGGTGAAGGCGTCGATCGTGGGACGGCGCTGGGTCTTGTCGTCGACGTCGATGTACTCCGGCCAGTTCGACCAGTTGACGACCTTGTCGGTCTCGGACAGGTCGGTCGGCGCGGCCTTGGCGGTCGGGGTGCCACCCCCGGCGGCGGCGCGACCCTTGGAGCCGCAGGCGGCCAGGGCCGCGACGGCGGCGATCCCCGCCGCGCTGCTCATCAGGGTCCGGCGTGAGACCAACCCGCGGGCGAGCGCGGCCGTCAGCTCGGGAGGGAGGGGGTTCTGCTCGTTCATGCCGGTGCTCCTTGGGGTGCTGACGGGTCAGCCGTCGATGTTGGCCATGACGTGCTTGATGCGGGTGTAGTCCTCGAAGCCGTACATCGAAAGGTCCTTGCCGTAGCCGCTGTGCTTGAACCCCCCGTGCGGCATCTCGGCGACGATCGGGATGTGGGTGTTGATCCACACGCAGCCGAAGTCGAGGCGCTTGCTCATGCGCATGGCCCGGCCGAAGTCCTTGGTCCACACGCTGCTCGCCAGGCCGTACTGCACGCCGTTGGCCCACTCCAGCGCGGTGGCCTCGTCGGTGAAGCGCTGGGCGGTGATGACCGGGCCGAAGATCTCCTTCTGGATCACCTCGTCGTCCTGCTGCAGCCCCGAGACCACCGTGGGCTCGAGGAAGTAGCCGTCGCCCAGGCCAGCGGCGCGCTTGCCGCCGGCGGCGATCATGGCGTGGTCGGGCAGGCGGTGCAGGAAGCCCTCGACGTTGGCCAGCTGGGTGGCGTTGTTGACCGGGCCGAAGAGCGCGTCCTCGTCGTCGGGCAGGCCGACCTTGGCGTTGTTCTTCGCGTACTCGGCCAGCGCTGCGACGAACTCGTCGTGGATGCCGCCCTCGACGAGCACTCGGGTGGCCGCGGTGCAGTCCTGGCCGGCGTTGAAGTAGCCGGCGGTGGCGATCGCCTCGACCGCGGACTCGATGTCGGCGTCGTCGAAGACGACCACCGGCGCCTTGCCGCCCAGCTCGAGGTGGACCCGCTTGACGTCGCGCGAGGCGCTCTCGGCCACCTGCATGCCAGCCCGCACCGAGCCGGTGATGGCGACCATCGCCGGGGTCGGGTGCTCGACCAGCGCGCGGCCGGTCTCACGGTCGCCCATGACGACGTTGAACACGCCGGGCGGGAAGAACTCCGCGGCGATCTCGGCCATCAGCAGGGTGGTCTCCGGGGTGGTGTCGCTCGGCTTGAGGACGACGGTGTTGCCGGCGGCCAGGGCCGGGCCGATCTTCCAGACCGCCATCATCATGGGGTAGTTCCACGGGGTCACCTGGCCGATGACGCCGATCGGCTCACGCCGGATCCACGAGGTGTGGCCCTTCAGGTACTCCCCCGCCGCCTTGCCCTCCAGCACCCGGGCCGCGCCCGCGAAGAAGCGCAGCTGGTCGACCATCGGCGGGATCTCCTCGCTCGCGGTCAGCGCGTGCGGCTTGCCGGTGTTCTCCGACTCGAGCCGGACGAGCTCGTCGCCGCGCTTCTCGATCGCGTCCGCGAACCGGCTCATCGCCAGCTGCCGCTCGCTGGGCGTGGTGTCACCCCACACCTCGAACGCCTTGGCCGCGGCGGCATAGGCCCGGTCGATGTCCGCGGCGCCCGACACCGGGGCCTGTGCCACCACCTGGGCGGTCACCGGGTTGATGATGTTGGAGGTGGAGACCGTCTCTGCGTCGACGTACTCGCCGTTGACGAAGTTGCGCAGGACACGAGGGCTGGAAGTCACGAAAGCGCTCCTGGTCGGTGCGGATACCGGTGTGTCGCACTGTAACCACAATCCGGCCCTTTCCAACAGAGTCAGCCGGTCGAAGTTAACGAATCCGTAGCATTCCGCAACGTGCACCGACGGATTCCGTAGCACACCGACTTGCCAAACCCCACGGCATACCGCCACGATCTAGGGCGTGAGCTCTCCTCGCAGGTCTGCGCCGCCCCCGGGGCGGCCGACCGACCGACGCGCCAACGGCGGCGGGCTCGATGATGTCGCGAAAGCGATCATCGAGCACCTGCAGGAGGACGGCCGGCAGTCCTACGCCACCATCGCCAAGGCGGTGGGGCTCTCCGAGGCGGCGGTCCGGCAGCGGGTGCAGCGCCTGCTCGACGCCGAGGTCATGCAGATCGTCGCGGTCACCGACCCGCTCCAGGTGGGCTTCCGCCGCCAGGCGATGATCGGCATCCGCGTCGACGGCGACATGTCGCACGTGGCCGACGCCCTCTCGGCGATGCCCGAGGTCTCCTACGTCGTCACCACCGCCGGCAGCTTCGACCTGCTCGCCGAGGTCGTCTGCGAGGACGACGACGAGCTGCTCGACCTGCTCAGCCGTCGCATCCGCACGCTCTCCGGTGTCCAGACCACCGAGACGTTCGTCTATCTCAAACTCAACAAACAGCACTACAACTGGGGTACCAGATGACCGAGCCCACTCCCGTCTACGAACCCTCCTCCGACCTGCGCACGCCCAGCGGCACGCTCTACTCGGAAGCGGCGCGGGACCACCTGTGGATGCACTTCACGCGCCACTCCACCTTCGAGGACCGCAGCGAGGGCGGCGCGGGTCACACCGTGCCGATCATCGCCCGCGGCGAGGGCGCCTACATCTGGGACGACCGGGGCAAGCGCTACCTCGACGGCCTCGCCGGCCTCTTCGTCGTCCAGGTCGGCCACGGCCGCGCCGAGCTCGCCGAGGCCGCGGCGAGGCAGGCCCGGGAGCTGGCGTTCTTCCCGCTGTGGTCCTACGCCCACCCGCGCGCGATCGAGCTCGCCGAGCGGCTGACCCAGCACACCCCCGGCGACCTCAACCGCGTCTTCTTCACCACCGGCGGCGGCGAGGCGGTCGAGACCGCGTGGAAGCTGGCCAAGCAGTACTACAAGCTCGTCGGCAAGCCCACCAAGCACAAGGTGATCAGCCGCGCCGTGGCCTACCACGGCACCCCGCAGGGTGCGCTGTCGATCACCGGCATCCCCGCGGCCAAGGAGATGTTCGAGCCGCTGGTCCCCGGGGCGTTCAAGGTCCCCAACACCAACCAGTACCGCGCGCCGGAGCACCTGCGCGAGGACAGCAAGGCCTTCGGGCGCTGGGCGGCCGACCGGATCGCCGAGGCGATCGAGTTCGAGGGGCCGGACACCGTCGCCGCGGTCTTCCTCGAGCCGGTGCAGAACTCCGGTGGCTGCTTCCCGCCCCCGGAGGGCTACTTCGAGCGGGTCCGCGAGATCTGCGACGAGTACGACGTGCTGCTGGTCTCCGACGAGACGATCTGCGCCTTCGGCCGGATCGGCGACATGTTCGCCTGCAACGACTTCGGCTACACCCCCGACATCATCACCTGCGCCAAGGGCATGACCTCGGGCTACTCCCCCATCGGCGCGATGATCGCCAGCGACCGGCTGTTCGAGCCGTTCAAGCAGGGGACGAACTACTTCCCGCACGGCTACACCTTCGGCGGCCACCCGGTCTCGGCGGCGGTGGCGATGGAGAACCTCGACATCTTCGAGCGCGAGGGCCTCAACGCCCACGTGCACGAGAACGCCCCGAAGTTCCGCGCCTCCCTGGAGAAGCTGCTCGACCTGCCGCTGGTCGGCGACGTCCGCGGCGAGGGCTACTTCTACGGGATCGAGCTGGTCAAGGACAAGGCCACGCGCGAGACCTTCGACGACGCCGAGTCCGAGCGGCTGCTGCGCGGGTTCCTGTCCAAGGCGCTGTTCGACGCCGGCCTCTACTGCCGCGCCGACGACCGCGGGGACCCCGTCATCCAGCTGGCCCCGCCGCTGATCATCGGCCAGGCCGAGTTCGACGAGATCGAGCAGCGGCTGCGCGGCGTCCTCACCGAGGCGGAGAAGCACCTCTGACCCTCGGCTGACAGGCCAGGAACGGCCCGGGTCCGGCTTCCCCTGCGACGGACCCGGGCCGTTTCGCGCCCGGAAGTGGTCAAGGTTGACCACGGCAGGGGTTACTGTGCGCCCATGTCGACGACGCGGCTCATGGTGCTCGGCGTGGTGCGCATCCTGCAGCCCGCCCACGGCTACCTGCTGCGCCAGGAGCTGCTCAGCTGGGACGTCCAGAACTGGGCCAACATCCAGCCGGGGTCGGTCTACAGCGCCCTGAAGACACTGACCTCCGGCGGCTACCTGGCCGAGGTCGAGCCGGCCGGCGCGGTGAGCGGCGGCGGCAAGGCGGCGCGCACGGCATACCGGCTGACCCCGCAGGGCGCGGCGGAGTTCGAGCGGCTGCTGCGCGAGCACCTGTGGGACGTCGACGTCATCGACGGCTCCCGGCTGATGGCGGCGATGTCGTTCATGTGGGCCCTGCCGCGCGCGGAGGTCCTCGACGCCCTGGCCAACCGGGTGACCCAGCTCGAGGGCCAGCTCGGTGGCACGCGTGCCGGGGCCGGCCAGGCGCTGAAGAACCCGGAGATGCCCGAGCACGTGCAGGAGCTGTTCCTCGTCACCGCGGCGCGGATCCGTGGCGAGCTGACCTGGACGAAGGGGGCACTCACCCGGATCCGGGAGGGCGCCTACGCGTTCGCCGGGGAGGACCAGTCCTGGCTGCCGGCCTCGGCGAGGGCGGCGGCACCCACCTAGCCGGATCCGGAAAAGCGCTTGACCGCGGACTATTCAAACTTGAATAGTGATCCGCATGATCACTGCACGCGGCCTGTCCCGCAGCTTCACCACCAAGCGCGGCGTCGTCGAAGCGGTCAAGGGGGTCGACTTCTCCGTCGCCGAGGGCGAGATCGTCGGGTTCCTCGGCCCCAACGGCGCCGGCAAGACGACCACCTTGCGCATGCTCACCACGCTGATCGACCCGACAGCGGGCGAGGCCACCGTCGCCGGCTGCGACCTGCGCACCGACCCGGTGGGCGTCCGCCGCCGGATCGGCTACGTGGCCCAGTCCGGCTCGACGCTGCCGGAGGCCCGGGCAGGCGAGGAGATCGTCGACCACGCCCGGCTCTACGGGCTCTCCCGCGAGGTCGCGACGAAGCGGGGCGCCGACCTGTTCACCCAGCTCGACCTCGACGGGCTCTGGGAACGCCAGTGCCGCTCCATGTCCGGCGGCCAGCGGCGCCGGCTCGACATCGCCATGGGACTGGTCCACGAGCCGTCGCTGGTCTTCCTCGACGAGCCGACCACCGGGCTCGACCCGCAGAGCCGGGCCAACCTGTGGGAGCACATCCGCGGGCTGCGCGACCGGCTCGGCACCACCGTCTTCCTCACCACGCACTACCTCGACGAGGCCGACGCCCTGGCCGACCGGCTGATGGTCATCGACCACGGCACGATCGTGGCCACCGGCACGCCGGCCGAGCTCAAGCGGCAGGTCTCCGGGGACGCGGTCAGCGTCGTCGTCTCCGACGCCGGGAGGGTCGAGGACGCCGTGCGCGCCGCCAAGGAGCTGCCCGGGGCCGAGGGCACCCTGGCCGACGGCGAGACCGTGCGGTTCCGGATCGAGGACGGCGGGGCGGCCCTGCCGGCCCTGCTGCGCCGGCTCGACGCCGACGGCATCGCGCTGACCTCGGTCGAGGTCCGCCGGCCCACCCTCGACGACGTCTTCCTCTCCCTGACCGGGCGCTCGCTGCGCGACGAGCCCGCCGCCTGAAAGGCCCAGCCATGACCTTCCTCCGCGAGTGCCTCATCGTCTTCTCCCGGGCGATGCGCCTGTCCCTGCGCAACCCGACCTGGATCATCATCGGGCTGACCCAGCCCATCCTCTACGTCGTGCTCTTCGGCCCGCTGCTGGAGAAGCTCGGCGGCCAGCTCGGCGGCAAGCCGTGGCAGGTGTTCGTGCCCGGCATGCTGGTGCAGCTCGGCATCTTCGGCGCGATGTTCGTCGGCTTCGGCCTCGTCGCGGAGTACCGCGCCGGCGTCATCGAGTCGATGCGGGTCACACCGGCCAGCCGCACCGCCCTGCTCGTCGGCCGGGTGATGCGCGACGTCGTCGTGCTCGTCGTCCAGGCCCTGCTGCTCACCCTGGTGTCGATCCCGTTCGGCTTCCGGGCACCGGTCGGCGGCGTCCTGGTCGGCCTGCTGCTGGTGGGCCTGCTCGGCGCGGCGTTCGCCTCCCTGTCGTATGCCGCGGCGTTGCGCCTCAAGAGCGAGGACGCCCTCGCGCCCCTGCTCAACGGCCTGGCCGTCCCGATGCTCCTGCTGTCGGGGATCATGCTGCCGATGAGCCTGGCCCCGGTGTGGCTGCAGCGCGTGTCCGACGTCAACCCGCTCAAGCACGTCGTCGAGGGCGCCCGCGCGATCTTCCGCGGCGAGCTGGACACGTCGGCGAGCTGGTGGGGCCTGGGCTGGACGGTGGCCCTGGTCGCCCTCGGCACGTGGTTCGGCACGCGGATCTTCCGCAAGGAGTCCGCCTGACCCTCGCAAACCCGAGAGAACACCGCTGCGCCCGCGTTTCGGCCCTGTCCGGGGCTCGAAACGCGGGCGAAGCGGTGTTCGGTCGAGGAGGGCTCGGTTAGCGTGACCACGTGCCGGCGACCGATCAGCCTTCCCGCCAACTCGAGCCGCTGTGGTGGGACGGGCTCGACGCCCGGCGCACCCGCCCCGCCCTGACCGGCGACGAGGTCGTCGACGTGTGCATCGTCGGCGCCGGCTACACCGGGCTGTGGACCGCCTTCTACCTGCTCGAGGCGGACCCCTCCCTGTCGGTCCTGGTGGTCGAGGCCGAGCACGTCGGCTTCGGCGCCAGCGGGCGCAACGGCGGCTGGTGCTCGGCGCTCTACCCAGTCGGCCCGGCCACCCTGGCCGCCGAGCACGGTGAGCAGGCCGCCCGCGACCAGCACGCCGCGCTGCGCGAGAGCGTCGACGAGGTCGGCCGGGTCGCGACCGCGGAAGGCATCGACTGCCACTACCGCAAGGGCGGCACGCTGGTCGTCGCCCGGGGCCGGGCCCAGGCTGCCCGGGCCCGCGCCGAGGTCGAGGAGTCGGCCCGCTGGGGCACCGGCACCACCTGGCTCGGCCCGGACGAGGCGCGCGAGCGCCTGGCCGCGCAGGGGCTCTCCGGTGCGACCTTCAACCCCAGCTGCGCGCGCATCCACCCCTACCGCTTGGTGACCGGACTGGCCGCCGCCGTCGAGCGCCGCGGCGGCCGCATCGCCGAGGGCACCCGCGTCGGCACGATCGGCGAGCGCCGGGTGCAGGTCGTCGGCGGGCCGGTCGTGCGGGCCCGCCACGTCATCCGGGCCACCGAGGCGTGGAGCGCCCGCCTGCCCGGCCTGCGCCGGGTCGTCGCCCCGGTCTACAGCCTCGTGGTCGCCACCGAGCCGCTGCCGGCGAGCACCTGGGAGCGCCTTGGGCTGGCCCAGCGGGAGACCTTCAGCGAGCACCGGCACGTCATCGTCTACGGCCAGCGCACCGAGGACGACCGCCTGGTCTTCGGCGGGCGGGGCGCGCCGTACCACTTCGGCTCCGGCATCAGCCCCGAGTTCGACCGTGACCCCGGGGTGTTCGAGACGCTGCGCCGCTCGCTGCGGGACATGCTCCCTGCGCTCGGCGACGCCGCGTTCACCCACGCCTGGGGCGGGCCCCTCGGTATCGCGCGCGACTGGCACCCCAGCGTCCGCTACGACCCGGCCACCGGGGGCGGTTGGGCCGGCGGCTACGTCGGCGACGGGGTGGCCACGGCCAACCTCGCCGGGCGCACGCTCGCCGACCTGGTCACCGGCGCGAGCAGCGCGCTGACCCGGCTGCCCTGGGTGGGACACCGCTCCCGCCGGTGGGAGCCGGAGCCGGCCCGGTGGCTCGGGGTCAACGCCGGCCTGCGCCTGGCCACCCTGGCCGACACCGAGGAGCGGCTCACCCACCGCCCCGCCACGCTGGGCCGTGCCCTGTCCGCCCTCACCGGCCACTGAGCCGGGAGAACCCTGACGCGAGCTGCCAACGAGGCGAGCGCACCGCGCGAGCCGGCCCACCGGCATACCGCCGAGCGGGAGTGGCCCGTCAGCCCGGGCGCCAGCCGGGGCCACGCAGCAGGAACGAGACCCGGTCCCCCCACCGGCCGGTGGCCCGCACGTCCTGCCAGATGGCGAGGTACTCGTGCGTGGCCACCACCAGCGGGTTGTGCGAGCGCAGCTGCTTGGTCAGGCCGTAGACCACCCGCTCCCCCTCCGCCTCGAACGTGCGGAACAGGCGGTCCCAGACGATGAGGATCCCGCCGTAGTTGCGGTCGAGGTAGGCCTGGTTGGAGCCGTGGTGCACCCGGTGGTGGGAGGGCGTGTTCATGACCCACTCGACCGGGCGCCACAGCCGCTCGACGCGTTCGGTGTGCAGGAGGAACTGGTAGAGCAGGCTGACCGACTGCTGCAGGAAGATCGCCCACGGCGGGACCCCGAGCACGGCCAGCGGCAGCCAGAACGGCAGGCCGCCGAAGGGTGTCCACGTCTGCCGCAGCGCGGTGGAGAAGTTGTAGTGCTGGCTGGAGTGGTGCACCACGTGGCTGGCCCACAGGATGCGGACCTCGTGGTGGGCGCGGTGGTACCAGTAGTAGGCCACGTCGTCGGCGAGGAGGATGAGCACCCACGCCCACCACACGCCCGTGTCGAGCCGCAGCGGCGTCCAGGCCCAGGCGGCGGCGTAGGCCACCAGCGCGACCGCCTTGTAGCCCACACCGACCACGACGCTGCCCAGCCCCATCGACAGGCTGGTCACGGTGTCGCGCACCTCGTAGCCGACCTCGTCGTCGTCCGGGGCGAACCACAGCGAGGCGACCTCGACCGCGATGAACAGCAGGAAGAACGGCACCGCCGTCAGGATGATGTTGACCATCACGCGCTCCGGGTCCGGCGCCGGGCCACCCGCCGGGTGTGCCGCTCCAGCGCGGTGACGGCCTGGCTCAGGATCCGCCCGGCCACCTCGGCGGACCGGTCCGGTTCCCCGGCGGCGATGGCCTCGGCGAGCTCGGCGTGCGGGGTCCGGTCGCTGCGGTCGTCGGCGAGCAGCTCATCCATCAGATCGGGGTTGGCGTCGATGGCGTGCACGAGGCTGTTGAGCGAGAGCCGGAACGCGAGGTTGTCGCTGGCATCGACCACCTCCGCCCAGAAGGCGCGGTCCGTGCCGTCCGCCGTGCCGTCGTGCCCCCGGTATGCCGCGGCGGCAGCGACGATGCGCTGCCTCGCCCGAGCGTCGGCCCGGGTCGCGGCCAGCCGGGCCGCCTCCACGCCGATGCAGCGCCGCATCTCCAGGCCGTCACGGATCAGCCGGGTGCGTGGCTCCTCCTCCCCGGCGCGGGCGAGGTGGGCCAGCAGGTCCAGCCCGGCGGTGCGCCGGACGTCGAGGACCTGGGTGCCCCCGCCGTGGACCACGCGGACGAAGCCTGCCTCCTGGAGCCGCTTGACCGCCTCACGCACGGCGTGCCGGTTGACCGCGAAGGACTCGGCCAGCTGACGCTCCGGCGGCAGAAACTCCCCCGGGGCGAAGCGGCCGTCGAGCACCGCGTCCCGCAGCTCGTGGAAGACACCGTCGGAGACCGACTGCCGGGGCACGGGGGCGAAGTCTGGGCTCATGCGGCGACGGTAGAGGCGTGCACATCAACAGATCAAGAGGTTGGACCAATATGCGGACGGGGACGTATCGGACACCTCGCCGGAGCGGCGGACAGCGCGCACGCACCGCCCCTAGGGTCGCGACATGACGCAGTCCCCCGAGAGCACCGACACCGCGACGCTCGCCACGTGCGGCGCCGCCGCCGGTGCCGACGTCGAGGGAGCGCCTGCCGCACCGCCGGACCGCCTCACGGCCGTGTTCGACCTGCTCGCCACCCATGTCCGGCCGCCGGCGACGCTGCTGGAGATCGGCAGCGCCACCGGTCGCGACGCCGACCTGCTGGAGGAGCGGGGCTACGCGGTCAACCGCACCGACGCCGCCTCCTCCTTCGTGGCCCTGCTGCGCCGGCGAGGGCTGGCCGCCGACCGGCTCAACGTGCTGACCGACGAGGTCCGGGGAACCTACGACGTCATCTACGCGAACGCCGTCTTCCTGGACTTCAGCCGCGGCGAGCTGGTCGGCGTCCTGGCCCGCATGCTGCCGCACGTGCGCGCCCGGGGGCTGCTGGCCTTCACCGTCAAGGGAGGCACCAGCGAGGGCTGGGGCACGCACCAGCTCGACCTGCCCCGCCACTTCACCTTCTGGCAGGAGCCGGCCCTGCGGCAGCTGGTCGCCTCCACCGGCTGGCGGGTGCTCGAGCTGACGGCGGAGACCGTCGGCGACACCGAGTGGCTCACCGTCATCGCCCGTCCGGCCGTCTGACCCGCTATCTCGCCGGCTCTTCGAGAAGTGCACGCGGTGAGTGCGTGCGGCAGATCAGTGCGTTTCCGGGCGGCGGGCAACGGCCTCAACACCAAGTCCTGTGAGACCGAGAGCTACGAGCAGTGCCGACGGCAGCAGGAGTGGAGAGCGCCACGGCTCGAAGGCGCCGTAACCCTGAACGGCGTCGGCCAGGGCCACGGCCGTCGCAGCCCCGACGACAAGTTCGACGATGCTGAGGATCAGCGACAGCGAACCGCCACGACCATCGTGTGCGCGTCGGAGACCGTGGACTGCCGAGCACGTGAAGAGCGTGGCGGCCAGCACGAGCAACAGCCCCAATCCGAGGAAGACTCCGTCCAGCTCGGCGTTGGGCGCTCGGCCGGCATCGATCATCACGCCGGCGAGAACGAGAGCAGCCCCACCGACCAGCAGGTGGCCAAGGCTGATCACGCTACGTGCGGCGCCCCGGGGCCGCCCGTCGGTTCCCATGAACCATGGAAGCACGGCCAGCACGAGCACCGGTACTCAGCGTCATGAGCACCGCTCCTCCGCAAACCGACAAGACGGCGCCGAAGAATGGCCCACTTCCGCAGCCGACGACTCGTAGTCTGGGCACTCCGCTCACAGCGCTGGCATCTGGACCATCACCGAGAGGACCCGCCGTGCCCGAATACGTCGTCATGTTCCCCGCAGACAACGAGGCAGAGTGGGAGGCCGGCACCGAGGCCGACCGTCAGGCAACGTTCGACACCGACTACGAGTTCGGCCAGCTGCTCGCCGCGCGTGGTGGCGCCGTGACCGGTGGCGCTGGGCTGACTCACAGCGGGCAGGCAAGGACGATCAAGCGTGGACCCGACTCGCGCCCGCTCGTCACCAAGGGTCCTTTCGCTGAGGGCGTCGAACAGCTGTCCGGCTTCTTCATCGTCACCTGCGACGACTACGACGCGCTCGTGGAAGCCGCAGAGGTGCTGGTCCGGGCGCACCCCGTGGTGGAGATCCGCCCGGTCACGGAGTGGGACTGACAAAACAGCGCGTCCAACGGCCAAGGCTTGTGGCAGTCCCGGACGTCACTCTTCGCGGCAATCCGGATGTTCGGCGACAGGTCCTGGGCCGGACATAGGTGCCCTCTGTTTACTCAACTGCACCGTTGTCCTTGCCACAGGTTCGGCACTTGGACACGGACTGGCGACGCCATGCAGTCATCACGTCGCGAAAGAGCAACACCCCGCCGGATGGCAGCCATTCCGGCCGCGCACCGTCCGGAACAGCTCTACATTGCCGACCATGGATGAGAACGCGCTGGACCCGGGCATCGGCACGCCGCACGTGACGACGGCTCAGCTGGACTGGATGCTCGACTCCGACCCGGCGATCCGCTGGCAGGTCCTGCGCGACCTGACCGACGCGTCGGCCGCCGAGGTGGCCGCGGAACGCGCCCGCGTGGCGACGCAGGGCTGGGGCGCCCGGTTGCTCGCCGCACGGGACCCGGACGGCCAGTGGATGGGTGGTGCGTGCTTCCCGGGCCGTGGCGAACCGCCGCAAGCCGGCCACCAGCCGTGGACCTCGACGTTGCCGGCGATGATGGAGCTCTACGACTTCGGGCTCGACCCGACCACCGACACCGCGCGCGAGATGACCGCCCTGGTCGCGTCGAACTGCCGCTGGGAGTACAACGACGAGCCCTTCTTCACCGGTGAGGTCGAGCCCTGCATCAACGGCCGGACAGTGACCCTGGGCGCCTACTTCGGTGCCGACGTCGACGACCTCGTCGCCCGCCTGCTCACCGACCGGCTCGACGACGGCGGATGGAACTGCGGGACCGAGGATGGCTCGACCGTGTCCTCGTTCGCGTCGACGATCAACGTCCTCGAGGGCCTGCTCGAGTACGAACGGGCCACCGGCGGGTCGGAGGAGCTGCGCGCCGCCCGGCGCGGCGGTGAGCAGTACCTGCTCGACCGGTCACTGTTCCGCCGCAGGAGCACCGGCTCGGTGGCCGTTGAGGCCTGGCTGGAGTTCTCGTTCCCGACCCGGTGGCAGTACGACGTCCTGCGGGCCTTGGAGTACTTCCGCGTGGCCGACGTCAGGGACCCGCGCCTGGGTGAGGCAATCGAGCTCGTCCGCCGCAAGCGTCAGGACGACGGCACCTGGCTGCTCGAGAACACCCACCCCGGCGCCGTCCACGTCGAGCTCGAGCAGGGCGACGGCCGCCCGAGCCGGTGGAACACGCTGCGGGCGACCCGGGTCCTGTCCTGGTGGGACACGCCGGGCTGAGGCAGCGGCACGCCACTGCCCACCGCTTGCTGACCGCCGGGTCCT
>NZ_JBTCWL010000033.1:0-40446 GCF_054325275.1 Oryzihumus sp. | reverse complement strand
CCGCCGCTCCACCAGCCGGTGCGCCGGCGCCCGCCGGCCGGGCCTGTGGCGCACGGGCCGAACCGCAGATGGCCGCCACCCCGGGGGGGGTGGCGGCCTTCTGCCCGGGTGGGGTCACCCGCGGTGGTGACTAGCCGGCATACGGCTTGGCCTCGAGGATCTTGACCTCGATCTTCTTGCCGTTGGGGGCCTCGTAGCTCACGGTGTCGCCGATCCTGGCGCCGTTGATGGCCGCCCCGACCGGGGACTTCTCGCTGAAGACCTCGAGCTCGTCGCCCTCGATCTCGCGGCTGCCGAGCAGGAAGGTCTCCCGGTCGCCGAACATCTCGACGGTGACGACCATGCCCGGCACGACGGTGCCGTCGTTCTTCGGGGCCTCGCCGACGGTGGCGGTCTCGAGCAGCTGTGTGAGCTGGCGGATGCGGGCCTCCATCTTGCCCTGCTCCTCCTTGGCGGCGTGGTAGCCGCCGTTCTCACGGAGGTCACCCTCCTCGCGGGCCGCCTCGATCTTCTTGGCGATCTCGGTGCGGCCCTCGCCGGAGAGCTGCTCGAGCTCTGCCTTGAGACGGTCGTACGCCTCCTGGGTGAGGAAGCTCCCCGTGGTGGTCGCAGTGTCGCTCACGTCTGACTCCTTGGTTGGACCCGACGGGCCGGGGCGGGGTGCGCCGGGGTGCCGGGTGACTAAGCAATCGGGCCCGGACCCGACCGGTGTGGTCGCAGGTCCAGACCCAAGTGTGAAGCGACCAGCCTAGCAAGCGAAGGGGTGGTCACGGCCAATCCGTGCTGGTGGGACGCGGCACGCGGGGCTACGGCGCCCCGTCCACGGAGCAGGTCTGGACGACGCCGGTCACCGCGCGCGAGGTGGTGCGGACCGTGGTCTCCCGGTGCACCGAGTCCGGACCCGGTGCGGGGATGTGCACGGCGACGCTGCCGACCGTGCCGAAGTGGGAGTCCAGCGCCTGGACCTGGCAGGTCACGGCCTTGCCGGTGGGGCGGTGCACGTCGTAGCTCACGTCCACCCGGCTGTCGTCGACCACGTGGTAGCCGATGTCGGTCCACGACACCTGGCCGACGGTGCTCGCCAGGCCCAGCCAGACAGCGATGGCGATGCCCACGGCGCACCCGATGGTGCCGATGACCCACCAGCGCGTGGTTCCGGGGGCGGGGCGGGGCAGCGGCACGGGGGACCCTTCCGACGCAGGCGCGGTCGGCGCCGGGTGACATGATGAGCCCGATCATTCTCCGACATGGCTCCACGAGGTGTGCACGGTGGTTGAAGGACTGCGACTCATGGCGGTGCACGCGCACCCCGACGACGAGTCGAGCAAGGGCGCGGCCACGATGGCCAAGTACGTCGCCGACGGCGTCGAGGTGCTGGTGGTCTCCTGCACGGGCGGGGAGCGCGGCGACGTGCTCAACCCTGCCCTCAAGGACGACCCCGAGATCCTGCGCGACCTGCCCGACGTGCGGCGCCGCGAGATGGCCAAGGCCCAGGAGATCCTGGGGGTGCAGCACACCTGGCTGGGCTTCGTCGACTCCGGCCTGCCCGAGGGCGACCCGCTGCCGCCGCTGCCGGAGGGGTGCTTCGCGCTCGAGCCGGTCGAGGTGACCACCGAGGCCCTGGTGCGGGTCGTGCGCGAGTTCCGCCCGCACGTCATGACGACGTACGACGAGAACGGCGGCTACCCCCACCCCGACCACGTCATGACCCACGTGGTCGGCATGTCGGCGTTCCGCGCGGCGGGTGACCCCACGGCATACCCGCACGCCGGCGAGGCCTGGCAGCCGCTCAAGATCTACTACAACCAGACCCTGTCCAAGGGCCGCATCCTGGCCTTCCACGACGCGATGGAGCAGGCCGGGTTGGAGTCCCCCTACGGCGAGTGGATCGCGCGCTGGGAGGACCGCGGCGAGCGCACCATCACCACGCGCATCCCCTGCGCGGAGCACTTCCCGACCCGTGACCGGGCGCTGCTGGCCCACGCCACGCAGATCGACCCCGAGGGGTCGTGGTTCATGGTGCCGCTGGAGATGCAGCAGGAGATCTGGCCGACCGAGGACTTCGAGGCGGCCCTGTCCTACGTGCCGGTCGAGCCCATCGAGGACTGCCTCTTCGCCGGGCTGGGCTCGCTGGCCGAGGCCGATGCGCTGGCCCGCAAGGGCGGCCTCGAGGTGCACTACGACGGCACCACCAAGGACGCATCGTGAACACCACCGTGAGCACCAACGTCACGGCCGGACTCGGAGGCTTCCTGGCCTTCTTCCTGCTCGCGGTCGCCCTGTGGCTGCTGATGCGCAACATGAATGCCCGGCTGCGGCGTATGAGCTTCCGTGAGGAGGCCGAGGCCCGGGCCGCGCAGGCTGGCCCGACCGGCGGCGCCCCGGCGCCGCGTGGTGACACCGACGAGGACGAGGGTCCCGGCAGCGGTCGGGACGACGACGCCGAGGGCGGCTCGGGCCGGGACCAAGAGCCCGGTGCCCCGGGAGGGCCGGGCGTAGCCTGAACCGGCCCCGCGACCGGCCGGCCGCGGGCTCCGCGGACCGTGGGAGGTGACCGCGATGAGCGGTCGGGTCGTGCACTTCGAGATCCCGTTCGATGACGCCGAGCGCGCCTATGCGTTCTACCGCGAGGCGTTCGGCTGGCAGGTCCAGCCGGTTCCGGACATGAACTACACGATGGTCAGCACCGGCCCCACGGGGGAGCAGGGGCCGACCGAGCCGGGCTACATCGACGGCGGGCTGATGGGCCGCGGCGGGAACTTCACGCACCCCGTGGTGGTCATCGACGTCGACGACATCGACAAGGCCCTGGAGACCATCGGCTCGCTCGGCGGCTCGACGCTCGTCACGCGGATGCAGGTCGGCGACATGGGCTGGACCGCCTACTTCCGCGACCCCGAGGGCAACACCGTCGGCCTGTGGCAGACCGCCCGGGCCTGAGTGCGCACCGGTCCGCGGACGCGCCTGCCGGCTCAGGCAGGCGGGCCGGCGGAGTAGACGGCCAGCGAGGCTGCGACGTAGTGCACCACGAAGGCCGCCACGGTGAACACGTGGAACACCTCGTGGAAGCCGAACCAGCGCGGGGAGGGGTTCGGCCGCTTCGTGCCGTAGACCACGGCGCCGAGGGTGTAGAGCAGGCCGCCCACGGCGATCAGCGTCATCACGGCCACCCCGCCGCGCTGGAGCAGCGGGCCGAAGTAGAACACCGCGACCCATCCCAGGGCGACGTAGACCGGGGTGTAGAGCCAGCGGGGCGCGCCCACCCACAGCACCCGGAAGAGCACGCCGGCGATGGCGCCGGTCCAGACGATGAGCAGCAGCGTGCGGGACTGCTCCGGCGGCAGCAGGAGCAGGGCGAAGGGCGTGTAGGTGCCGGCGATGATCAGGAAGATGTTGGAGTGGTCCAGGCGCTTGAGCACGCCCTGGACCCGCGGCGACCAGGTGCCGCGGTGGTAGACCGCGGAGGTCCCGAACAGCATCGCGGCGGTGAGGCCGAAGACCGCGGCACCCAGCCGGGCGGTGCCCGTCGGGGCCAGGCAGACCAGCACGATCCCCGCCGCGAGGGCCACGGGGAAGGTGCCGGCGTGGATCCACCCGCGCAGGTGCGGCTTGAGGGCAGCGACCGCGGACTCGACGGGTCCGGGGCTGGTCTCGCTGGAGGGGGATGGGCTGCTGCTGACCGGGCGGGAGCTCATGCCCGCCACCGTAACCTACGGTCACGTAAGTTACTAGCACGTAGGTTGTGATGCAGGTCGCCGAGCACTGTCGGCCCGGGTGCCCGGGCGGAGTACGGTGGTCGCGCACCAGACCGAGGAGGACGGACGTGGGTCTGCGGAACCTGTTGTACGGCGCGTACGAGCGCCGCCTCATTGCTCGCCTCCCCCAGGATCGGCTCCCGCGCCACGTGGGCGTCATGCTCGACGGCAACCGCCGCTGGGCCAAGGCCAACGGCGCCGACACCGCTCAGGGCCACCAGGCCGGTGCCGACAACATCTCCCCGCTGCTCGGCTGGTGCGAGGAGGTCGGGGTCGAGGTCGTCACCCTCTGGCTGCTGTCCACCGACAACCTCAACCGTCCCGCCGCCGAACTCACCCCGCTGCTGCGGATCATCGAGACCGCCGTCGCCGGGCTGGCCGCCTCCGGCCGCTGGCGGCTCAACCCCGTCGGCGCGCTCGACCTGCTGCCGGCCGAGACGGCACACCGGCTCAAGGAGGCCGCGGACGCCACCCGTGACGTCGACGGCCTGCTGGTCAACGTCGCGGTCGGCTACGGCGGCCGGCGCGAGATCGCCGACGCCGTCCGCTCGATGCTGCAGGAGCACGCGGCCCGGGGCACCTCGATCGAAGAGCTCGCCGAGGCCCTCGACGTCGAGCACATCGCCGAGCACCTCTACACCAAGGGTCAGCCCGACCCCGACCTGGTGATCCGCACCTCCGGCGAGCAGCGGCTGGGGGGCTTCCTGCTGTGGCAGAGCGCCCACAGCGAGTTCTACTTCTGCGAGGCCTACTGGCCCGACTTCCGCCACGTCGACTTCCTGCGGGCGCTGCGCGCCTACGCCGAGCGGGAGCGCCGCTTCGGATCCTGACCGGAGCCGACCCGGCACCCAGGCCGCCGTGTCCGCTATGTCCGGAACGCCCGGGCAACGGTCGATGACGGTCCGGTGACACCTCACGACGCGCCGTCGAAAAGACGTCACACGCGCCCCGGCCGTCGTACCGTCAGAACTGACGCAAGGCACCCGCCGCGCGTTCGGGAGGTCCACCCATGGAGCGAATCCGGCTCCGGACGGAGGGCCGGACCCGGCCCATCCGTCACCGGTGGGCCCGGTCCCGGTCTCAGGTCCGAGAGTGAGGCGCAGCGGCAACGCTGTGCCGAGGGAGTCGGAATTGGCCACGACCCGTCGTTCGTCGACCAGCCCCAGCGCCGCAGCGTCCGCGAGCCCCGCACCCGGGGCGCAGCGCTCGTCGCGCACCCGGCCCACCCAGGCCGTCCCGCACGACCCCGCCCACCGCACGTTCGTCCTGGACACCTCCGTCCTGCTGTCCGACCCCAGGGCCATGCTCCGGTTCGCCGAGCACGAGGTCGTCCTTCCCGTGGTCGTGGTCACCGAGCTCGAGGGCAAGCGCCACCACCCCGAGCTGGGCTACTTCGCCCGCCAGGCCCTGCGCCTGCTGGACGACCTGCGCGTCCGTGAGGGCCGTCTCGACGCACCGGTGGTCGTCGGGGAGCACGGCGGCACCCTGCGGGTGGAGCTCAACCACACCGACCCCGAGTCGCTGCCGGCCGGGTTCCGCCTCGGCGACAACGACACCAGGATCCTCGCGGTGGCCCGCAACCTGGCCAACGAGGGCTGCGCCGTCACCGTGGTGAGCAAGGACCTGCCGATGCGGGTCAAGGCCTCGGCGGTCGGTCTCGATGCCGAGGAGTACCGCGCCGAGCTCGCCGTCGACAGCGGCTGGACCGGCATGACCGAGCTCGACGTCACGGTCGAGCAGATGGACGCCCTCTACGACGCCGGGCGGGTCGAGCACGACGCGGCCCGCGACCTGCCCTGCCACACCGGTCTGGTGCTCCTGTCCCCGCGGGGCAGCGGGCTGGGCCGGGTGGGTGCCGACAAGTCGGTGCGGCTGGTGCGCGGCGACCGCGACGCGTTCGGCCTGCACGGCCGCAGCGCCGAGCAGCGGGTCGCCCTGGACCTGCTGCTCGACCCCGACGTGGGCATCGTCAGCCTCGGCGGCCGCGCCGGCACCGGCAAGAGCGCCCTGGCGCTGTGCGCCGGCCTGGAGGCGGTGATGGAGCGGCGCCAGCACCGCAAGGTCGTGGTCTTCCGCCCCCTGTATGCCGTGGGCGGCCAGGAGCTGGGCTACCTGCCGGGCAGCGAGTCGGAGAAGATGGGCCCCTGGGCCCAGGCCGTGTTCGACACCCTCGGTGCGCTGGTCTCCCACGAGGTGGTCGAGGAGGTCCTCGACCGCGGGATGCTCGAGGTGCTCCCGCTGACCCACATCCGCGGCCGCTCCCTGCACGACGCGTTCGTCATCGTCGACGAGGCGCAGAGCCTGGAGCGCAACGTCCTGCTCACCGTGCTGTCCCGCATCGGCCAGAACTCCAAGGTGGTGCTGACCCACGACGTGGCCCAGCGCGACAACCTCCGGGTCGGCCGGCACGACGGGGTCGCGGCCGTGATCGAGGCGCTCAAGGGTCACCCTCTGTTCGCACACGTCACGCTCACCCGCAGCGAGCGAAGCCCGATCGCGGCCCTGGTGACGGACCTGCTCGAGGGCCTGGAGGTCTGAACCGGCGTCCTGAACAGGGACTTCAGTCCCGAACCCCTGACGGCGGGCGTGTGTCGGCTCACATGCCCGCCGTCACTGTGTGTGACGGCCTCCCGCCCAGGGCTTGTCCACAGGCCTGACGGAATATCCCCATTGCCCGATTTGTGGGCTACGCTGCGTGCTCAACCGGGACCGGCCGCGGGCCGCCGAATTTGGTGGGCCATGGCCGGACTGTCACCGTTGACGGAGTCAGATCTCGGTCAGGTAACGCCGGCGTCCCAATGGCGGGACGCCTTCTGATGCCGTAGCCCCCTGCGGCATCACGTGCGTTACAGCCATCTGCGTGCGCGGGCCGCCCACGAGGCGCGCCCACTCTCTTCTGGAGGCGTCATGACCACGTCCTACGCGGGCCGGCACCGAGGTAACACTCCGTGCCGCCGCACCAGCACGCAGGGCACGGTCTTCGGAAGGCCACTTGTGTTCAACCAAGCTCTTCGGCGTCCGCTGGTCTCCTCCGGCGCCGCGCTTGCCACCATCGCCGCCACCGCGGCGGGCTACGCGTCGGCCAACGACCATGCGACCACCCGTACGTCGTTCACCGTCAGCCCCGAGGCGGTCGCCCAGGCGACCGAGCTCTCGGACACCCAGATCGACAACAACGCCTACCTCGCGTCGGCCAAGCAGGCTGCCAACACGCAGCGCGCGGCGATCGAGGGCAAGGCCGCTGCGGCCGCACGTGCCCGCGCCGAGGCCGCTGCCCAGGCCCGCGCCGAGGCCGCGGCCCGCGCGGCGCGTGAGAAGCAGCGCCAGGCGCTGCTCGCGCAGGCCAATGCCGACCCGCGCGCCCTGGCCAAGCTCATGCTCGGCCAGTTCGGCTGGGGCCAGGACCAGTTCGGCTGCCTGGACTCGCTGTGGACCAAGGAGTCCAACTGGAACGTCCACGCCGTCAACGCCGGCTCCGGCGCCTACGGCATCGCCCAGGCGCTGCCGGGCTCCAAGATGGCCTCGGTCGGCTCCGACTGGCAGACCAACGCGGCCACGCAGATCAAGTGGGGCCTGCAGTACATCCAGAGCCGCTACGGCTCCCCGTGCTCCGCGTGGGGCCACTCCCAGGCCATGAACTGGTACTGAGCCGCACCACGTCACCGGACCCCGGACGGCAGCGCCGTCCGGGGTCCGTCGTGTCCGCGGCCGGTATGCCGGGTGGCTGGGAGGCCACGCGGCGGCCCGGCGGTGCCTGTTCGCCTCAGGCGGGTGGGCGGGTCATCGCCAGCACGTCGAGGGCGGCGTCGAGCTGGTCCTCGGTGAGCTCGCCGTTGGCGACGTGGCCGCGGTCGAGGACGACGTCACGAATCGAGCGTCGCTCGGCAAGGGCCTGCTTGGCCACGGCCGCAGCCGCCTCGTAGCCGATGTAGCGGTTGAGCGGGGTGACGATCGCGGGCGAGCCCTGGGCCAGGTCCAGGCAGCGCTGCTCGTCGGCGGTGATGCCGTCGACGCAGCGGTCGGCCAGCAGCCGGGCGGCGTGGGCCAGGAAGGTGAGCGACTCCAGCAGGTTGCGCCCGATGACCGGGAGCATCACGTTGAGCTCGAAGGCGCCGCTGGCGCCGGCGGTGGTGATGGTCAGGTCGTTGCCGATGACCTGGGCGCAGACCATGAGGGTGGCCTCGGGGACGACCGGGTTGACCTTGCCGGGCATGATGCTCGACCCCGGCTGCAGGTCGGGCAGGTGGATCTCGCCCAGGCCGGCCCGCGGGCCGGAGCCCATCCAGCGCAGGTCGTTGCAGATCTTGGTCAGGCTCACCGCGACCACCTTCACGGCGCCGCTGAGGGCCACCACGGCGTCCTGGGTGGACTGGGCCTCGAAGTGGTTCTCCGCCTCGCGCAGCGGCACCCCGGTCTGGGCGGCGAGGCGCTCGATGACCGCGGCCGCGAAGCCCGGCGCGGCGTTGAGCCCGGTGCCGGCCGCGGTGCCGCCCAGTGGCAGCTCGGCCACGCCCTCGGCCGCAGCCTGCACCCGGGCGATGCCGAGCTCGACCTGGCGCCGGTAGCCGGAGAACTCCTGGCCCAGCGTGACCGGCACGGCATCCATGAGGTGGGTGCGGCCGGCCTTGACCACCGAGGCGAACTCGGCCTCCTTGCGCCCGAGCGATTCCGCCAGGTGCGTCAGGGCGGGCACCAGCTCGCGGGCCACCGCCACCGCGGCGGCGACCCGGATCGCGGTCGGGAAGGTGTCGTTGCTGGACTGCCCGGCGTTGACGTGGTCGTTGGGGTGCACGGCCAGGCCGCTGCTGAGGTGCGCCAGCCGGGCCACGACCTCGTTGACGTTCATGTTGGTCGAGGTGCCCGAGCCGGTCTGGAACACGTCGATGGGGAAGTGGTCGTCGTGGCGGCCGTCGGCGACCTCCGCCGCGGCGTCGGCGATGGCACCGGCCAGCTGCTGGTCGAGGGCGCCGAGCTCGGCGTTGACCTCGGCCGCCGCCGCCTTCACCCGGGCCAGGGCGTGCACGATCTCCGCCGGCATCCGCAGCCCCGAGATCGGGAAGTTCTCGACCGCCCGGGCGGTCTGGGCGCCCCACAGCGCCTCGGCCGGCACCCGGACCTCGCCCATCGAGTCGTGCTCCACGCGATCGGTCATGGGGCCATCATCACCCCGGCGGTTGCGGTCCGCAGCGCCGTCGTCAGAGCTTGCGCAGGCGGACCCGCCGGACGCTGTGGTCCTCGCCCTTGGCGAGGACCAGCGTGGCCCGACCCCGGGTGGGCCGGACGTTCTCGGCCAGGTTGGGGGCGTTGATGGTGTCCCAGATCCGCTCGGCGGTGGCGCGGGCCTGCCCGTCGGACAGCTCGGCATACCGGTGGAAGTAGGAGTCGGGGTCGGCGAAGGCGGTGCCGCGCAGGCGGAAGAACCGGTCGACGTACCACCGCTTGATGTCCTCGGGGCGGGCGTCGACGTAGACCGAGAAGTCGAAGAAGTCGCTGACCGCCAGGCCGGTGCGGCCGTCCGCCAGCACCCGCGGCGGCTGGAGCACGTTGAGGCCCTCGACGATGAGCACGTCGGGGCGGCGCACCACGGTCCGGGCGCCGGGGACGATGTCGTAGGTCAGGTGGGAGTAGACCGGGGCGGAGACCTCCTCCACGCCCGCCTTGACCTCGGCCACGAACCGGAGCAGCGCCCGGCGGTCGTAGGACTCGGGGAAGCCCTTGCGCTGCAGCAGTCCCCGGCGCTCGAGCTCGGCGTTGGGATAGAGGAAGCCGTCGGTGGTGATGAGCTCGACCCGCGGGGTGCCCGGCCAGCGGCCGAGGAGCTCGCGCAGGATCCGGGCGGTGGTGGACTTGCCCACCGCGACCGAACCGGCGACGCCGATCAGGAACGGCGTGCGCTCGGGCTGCTCGCCCAGGAAGTCGGTGGTGATCCGGTGCAGGCCGGAGGTGGCGCCGACGTAGAAGTTGAGCAGCCGCGAGATCGGCAGGTAGACCTGCTCGATCTCCTCGAGGTCGAGCCGGTCCCCGAGCCCGCGCAGCCGGGTGACGTCGGCCTCGGTCAGGCTCAGCGGGTGCTGGTTGCGCAGCCGGGCCCACGCCGCGCGGTCGAGCTCGACGTAGGGCGAGGGCAGGCCGTGGCCGTGGGGTTGGGGCACGGCGCTCATTCTGGCCGAGTGGTCCGGCGTGCGCTGCCGGGGTAGGGGTCCGGCTAGGCTGACCGCCATGTGCGGAATCGTTGGATACGTCGGCCCGAACGTCGACGGCAAGGCGCTGGACGTCGTCCTCGAGGGGCTGGCCCGGCTGGAGTACCGCGGCTACGACTCGGCGGGCGTGGCCCTGGTCACCGGTGACCACGTCTCGACCGAGAAGCGGGCAGGCAAGCTGGTCAACCTCACCGAGGCGCTGGCGAGCCACCCCCTGCCGGAGTCGTCGACCGGCATCGGGCACACCCGCTGGGCCACCCATGGCGGCCCCACCGACGAGAACGCCCACCCGCACCGCGGTGGCCAGGACGGCAAGCTCGCCCTGATCCACAACGGCATCATCGAGAACTTCCACGCCCTCAAGTCCGGCCTCCTCGCCGACGGCGTGCACTTCCTGTCCGAGACCGACACCGAGGTCGTCGCGCAGCTGCTGGCCAAGGCCTACGAGCAGACCCACGACCTGACCGCCGCGATGCAGCAGGTCGTCGGCGACCTCGAGGGCGCGTTCACCCTCCTGGCCGTGCACGCCGACCAGCCCGGCGTCGTCGTCGGCGCCCGCCGCAACTCCCCGCTGGTCGTCGGCCTCGGCCAGGGCGAGAACTTCCTCGGCTCCGACGTCGCCGCGTTCATCGGCTACACCCGCAGCGCGCTCGAGCTCGAGCAGGACCAGATCGTCACGATCACCCCGGACTCGGCCACCGTCATCAACTTCGACGGCACCCCGGCGCAGGGCAAGCAGTTCGAGGTCACCTGGGACGCCGCGGCCGCCGAGAAGGGTGGTTACCCCAACTTCATGGCCAAGGAGATCAACGAGCAGCCGCACGCGGTCGCCGACACCCTCCTGGGCCGCACCGACGAGACCGGCCGGCTGGTGCTCGACGAGCTGCGCATCTCCGAGGACGACCTGCGCGCCGTCGACAAGATCGTCATCATCGCCTGCGGCACCGCCGCCTACGCGGGCATGGTCGCCAAGTACGCCATCGAGCACTGGTGCCGCATCCCGTGCGAGGTCGAGCTGGCGCACGAGTTCCGCTACCGCGACCCGGTGGTCAACGAGCGCACCCTGGTCGTGGCGATCTCGCAGTCCGGCGAGACGATGGACACCCTCATGGCCGTCAAGCACGCCCGTGAGCTCGGCGCCAAGGTGGTCGCCGTCTGCAACACCCACGGATCGACCATCCCGCGCGAGTCGGACGCGGTGCTCTACACCCACGCCGGCCCGGAGATCGCCGTCGCCTCCACCAAGGCGTTCCTGGCCCAGATCACCGCCTGCTACATCCTCGGCCTCTACCTCGCCCAGCTGCGCGGTGGCACCTACGCCGACGAGGCGCAGGCGGTCATGAAGGACCTGCACGAGGTCCCCGCCAAGATCCAGCAGGTCCTCGACGGCCTCGACCGGGTCCGCGAGATCGCCCGCTTCATGGCCGACACCCGCTCGGTGCTCTTCCTGGGTCGCCACGTCGGCTACCCGGTGGCCCTCGAGGGCGCGCTCAAGCTCAAGGAGCTGGCCTACATCCACGCCGAGGGCTTCGCCGCCGGCGAGCTCAAGCACGGCCCGATCGCCCTGATCGAGCCCGGCCAGCCGGTGTTCGTCATCGTGCCCTCGCAGAGCAGCGAGCACGGCCTGCACGGCAAGGACGTCAGCAACATCCAGGAGATCCGCGCCCGCGGCGCCCGCACCCTCGTCATCGCCGAGGACGGCGACGAGGACGTCGTGCCGTTCGCCGACGTGGTGATCCGGGTCCCGCAGACCCCGCCGCTGCTCGCGCCGCTGGTCACCACGGTCCCGCTGCAGGTCTTCGCCTGCGAGCTGGCCACGGCCAAGGGCCTGGACGTCGACCAGCCGCGCAACCTGGCCAAGTCCGTCACGGTCGAATGATTATCGGGGTCGGCATCGACGTCGTCGACGTCGAGCGCTTCGGGCAGACCCTGGAGCGCACGCCCGGCCTGAGGGACCGGCTGTTCACCGAGTCCGAGCGTGGGCTCGGGCTGAACTCCCTCGCCGCGCGGTTCGCCGCCAAGGAGGCCCTCGCCAAGGCGCTCGGCGCGCCCGCGGGCATGCACTGGAGCGACGTCACGGTGATGCGCGGCGACGACGGCCGCCCGCACCTGCAGATCATCGGCAGCGTGCAGGCCCGGGCCGACGCCCTGGGCGTGCACAGCCTGCACGTGTCGCTGTCGCACGACGCCGGCATCGCCTCGGCCGTGGTCATCGCCGAGGGCTGACCCGTGATCGACGCCTACGCCGTGGAGGACGTCCGGGCCGCCGAGGAGGCGGCCATGGCCGCGCTGCCGGAGGGCGAGCTGATGCGGCGGGCCGCGGCCGGGCTGGCCGAGGTCGTGGCCGTCCGGGTCGCCCGCGACGGCCACGTCGTGGCGGTCGTCGGCGGCGGCAACAACGGTGGGGACGCCCTGTATGCCGCGGCGCGCCTGGCCGAGCGCGGGTTCGCCGTCGGGGCGGTCACCGTGAGCGGGCACCCGCACGAGCGCGGCCTGGAGGCGGCTCTGGCGGCCGGGGTCGAGGTCGTGGAGTCGACCGGCGAGTCCGCGACACCCGAGGCCGCTCGCCTGCTCGCCGCTGCCGACGTGGTCGTCGACGGCGTGCTCGGGATCGGCGGTCGCCCGGGCCTGCCCCCGGCTGCCCGCGCCGTGTTCGACCTCGTCCCCGACGAGGCGTGGCTGGTGGCTGTCGACCTGCCCAGCGGCGCCGACCCCTCCGGCCAGGACAGCAACGCCGACCGGGTGTTCGCTGACGAGACGGTGACCTTCGGCGTGGCCAAGCCGGTCCACCTGCTGCCGGCCACCGAGTCCGCCGTGGGACGCCTGACCGTGGTCGGCATCGGCCTGGAGGTCGACGCCGTCCCCGCGGTCCAGCGGCTCACCCACGACGACGCCGCCCGGATGTGGCCGGTGCCCGGGCCCGGCGACGACAAGTACTCCCGCGGGGTCCTCGGCGTGGTCGCGGGCGGGGAGCACTACACCGGGGCGGCACTGCTGTCGGTGACCTCGGCGGTCTGCGCCGGCGTCGGCATGGTGCGCTACGTCGGCCCGCCCACCCCCACCGCGCTGGTGCGGGCCCAGGTGCCCGAGGCGGTCATGGGCCCCGGCCGGGTGCAGGCGTGGGTGGTCGGTCCCGGCCTGGACGCCGAGGACGGGTCCGAGGCCGGGCGGGCGCAGGTCGCCGCGGCCCGGGACGCCCTGGCCTCCGGCGAGCCCTGCGTCGTCGACGCCGGGGCACTCGACCTCATCGACGGCGTGCGGTCGACACCCACCCTGCTCACCCCCCACGCCGGCGAGCTCGCCCGGGCAGTGAGCCGCCTCACCGGCCGCGAGGTCACCCGGGCCCAGGTGGCCGGGGCGCCCGTGTCCCACGCCCGCGAGCTGGCCGACCAGACCGGCTGCACCGTCCTGCTCAAGGGCTCGACCACCCTGGTCGTGCCGCCCGGGAGCAGCCGGTTGCCGATCCGGTCGCAGGCCGACGCGCCGGCGTGGCTGGCCACCGCCGGCTCCGGCGACGTGCTCGCCGGGCTGGCGGGCACTCTGCTCGCCGCCGGGCTCAGTCCCCTTGACGCCGGCAGCCTCGCGGCCCTCGTGCACGGCCTGGCCGGGCACGCGGCCAACCCCGGTGGTCCGGTGCGCGCGCTCGCGCTGGCACACGGCATACCGGGGGTCGTGGCGGGGTTGCTGGAGCGGCCCCCAGGCCGCGCCTGAGACACTGGGCGTGATGACAGCACCGGACGCCGCCCCCTCCACCACGCTGAGCGGTGGCGCTCCTGCGCGCGCCACCGTCGACCTCGACGCCATCGCCGGCAACGTCAGGACGCTGCGCGAGCACGCCGGGGATGCCGGCGTCATGGCCGTGGTCAAGGCCGACGGCTACGGCCACGGCCTGCTGCCCAGCGCCCGGGCCGCCCTCGCCGGCGGCGCCAGCTGGTTGGGCGTGGCCCAGCTGCCCGAGGCCATGGCCCTGCGCGAGGCCGGGATCGACGCCCGCGTGCTGTCGTGGCTGCACGTGCCCGGCACCGACTTCGCCGCCGCGATCGACGCCGACGTGGACCTGTCGGTCTCGGCCTCCTGGGCCCTGGAGGAGGTCGCCGCCGCCGCGCGCACGCTCGGACGGACCGCCCGGATCCACCTCAAGGTCGACACCGGCCTGGGGCGCAACGGCGCCTACGGGGCCGACTGGCCGGTGCTGCTGGACGCCGCCCGCGCGCTCGAGGCTGAGGGTGCGGTGCGCGTCGTCGGGGTGTGGTCGCACTTCGTCTACGCCGACGCCCCCGACCACCCCACCGTGCGGCTGCAGCAGGAGCGCTTCGCCGAGGCCGTGCGCGAGGCGGAGAAAGCCGGCTGCGATCTCGAGGTCCGCCACCTCGCCAACTCCGCGGCGACGCTGACCAACCCCTCGGCCGCCTTCGACCTGGTCCGGCCCGGCATCGCCGTCTACGGGCTCTCGCCGGTGCCACAGCTGGGCGACCCGGCCTCGTTCGGGCTGACCCCGGCGATGACGCTGACCGCCAATATCGCGGTGGTCAAGCGGGTCCCCGCAGGGCAGGGCGTCAGCTACGGGCACCAGTACGTCACCCAGCGGGACACCACCCTGGCGCTGGTGCCGGTGGGCTACGCCGACGGCATCCCGCGCAACGCCACCAACGTGGGGCCGGTGAGTGTCGCCGGGACACGGCACACCGTCTCTGGCAGGGTCTGCATGGACCAGTTCGTCGTGGACGTCGGCGCCGAGGCCGAGGTCCACCCGGGCGACGTGGCCGAGATCTTCGGCCGGGGCGACGCCGGCGGGCCGACCGCCGAGGACTGGGCACAGGCCACGGGCACGATCTCCTATGAGATCGTCACGAGAATCGGGTCGCGGGTGCCCCGCGTCCACGTCGGAGGTGCACGGTGAGTCCCGCACGGAACAAGACCCTGACCGGCCTGGGGGTCGGCCTCGTCGCGGCCGGTGCCGCGGCGGCCGTGGGGGTCGCCGCCGACCGGCTCGTGCGGGCGCGCAACACCGCGATCGCGCTGGACAGCTCCGAGACCTACGAGCGGGTCCCGGACGAGGAGCTGGTCGTCGTCGCCGACGACGGGGTGCCGCTGCACGTCGAGGTGGACCATCCGACGGCACCTGCGAGCGGCACGGGGCCGGTGCCCACGGTCGTGCTCTCGCACGGCTACACCCTGAGCCTGCGCTGCTGGGTCTTCCAGCGGCGCGCCCTCACCGCGGCCGGCTACCGGGTCGTGGTCTGGGACCAGCGCGGCCACGGTCGCTCCGGCACCGGCTCGCCCGAGCACTACGACGTCGACCAGCTCGGCCAGGACCTGGCCCGGGTGATCGCCGAGGCCGCCCCCGAGGGCCCGCTGGTCCTCGTGGGCCACTCCATGGGCGGCATGACGATCATGTCCCTGGCCGTGGAGCACCACGACCTGATCCGCGAGCGGGTCATCGGCGTCGCGTTCGTGGCCACCAGCCCCGGCGGCCTGTCCGACGTGGACTGGGGCATGGGCAACCTCATGGGCAACCTGGTGCGCCGGCTCGGGCCGCGCGCCGTCGGCCAGCTCGCCGACCGGCAGGGCGTGCTCGCCTCGGCCCGCAAGGCCGGCCGCGGCATCGAGGACTTCCTCGTCGACCGCTACTCCTTCGCCTCCCCGGTCCCGCTGGGCATCGTCCGGCTGACCGGCGACATGATCCTCGGCACCCGACTGGACGTCGTCTCGCACTTCATGCCCGGCTTCGACCGGCACGACAAGCGGGAGGCGCTGGCGCAGTTCATCGGCGTGGAGACGCTGGTGCTCAACGGTGCCGGGGACCTGCTGACCCCGCCGGACCACAGCGAGGAGATCGTCCGGCTGGTGCCGGGCGCCGAGCACGTCGTCGTCAACGACGCCGGCCACATCCTCATGCTCGAGCACCCCGACGTCGTCAGCGAGCAGCTGCTGGCGCTCATCGAGCGCGCCCGCCGGGCCGGTGCCGAGCAGACCGACGTCCGCCGCAAGCCCCGTGTCCGCCGCACCGTCACCGACCTGGCCCAGCAGCGCCGGGTCAGCCGGGTGCAGAGCCGCCGTCGCCGCCGTGCGGGCTGAGCTCACCCTCGACACGGTCGAGGACACGCAGGCGTGGGGCGCCCGGCTGGGCCGGTGCCTGCGCGCCGGCGACCTGCTGCTGCTCACCGGCGACCTCGGTGCCGGCAAGACCACGCTCACCCAGGGCATTGCCGAGGGCCTGGGCGTGCGCGGGCCGATCACCTCGCCGACCTTCGTCATCGCGCGGGTCCACCCCTCCCTGGTCGGCGGGCCGGCCCTGGTCCACGTCGACGCCTACCGCTTGGGCGGGTTCGCCGAGCTCGACGACCTCGACCTCGACGCCGACCTGGCCGACTCGGTCACCATCGTGGAGTGGGGCCACGGGCTGGCTGAGGGCCTGGCGGAGGACTACCTCGAGGTCACGCTCACCGGGGCCGACCGACGCCGCGTCACCGTCGAGGGCCACGGCCCGCGCTGGACCGGCCCGGCGGCCGGGGAGCTGGGCACCCTGCTGGCTGGTTAGCCTGACCCCGTGCTGCTGCTCGCGATCGACACCTCCACCACGGCCATCACCGTCGCCCTGCACGACGGCGAGCGGGTGCTGGCCGAGACGGCGACCCTGGACGCCCGCCGGCACGGCGAGCACCTCGCCCCCGGCATCGAGGCCGCCCTGCGCGAGGCCGGCGCCTCCGTCGCCGACGTCACTGCGGTCATCGCCGGCACCGGCCCGGGGCCGTTCACCGGGCTGCGCGTCGGGCTGGTGACGGCGCGCACCCTGGCCTTCGCCCGTGGCATACCGGTCCACGGGGTGTGCAGCCTGGACGCGATCGCCCACCAGGCCTGGGCCGAGCGCCCCGCCGAGGTGGGGCAGTCCTTCCTCGTGGCCACGGACGCGCGGCGCAAGGAGGTCTACTGGGCCGACTACGCCGTCACGGGCGACGGGCCGCGACGCGTGGAGGGGCCGGCGGTCGACAAGCCCTCGGACCTCGTCGACCGGGTCGCCGGTCGCGCCGTGGCCGGCCGCGGGCCGCTGCTCTACCCCGACCTGCTCGGGCCCGGTGTGCCCCCGCTGGACGTCAGTGCCGGGCACCTCGCGGCTGTGGCCGCCGCCCGGCTGACCGCGGGGGAGGGGCTCGGTCCGCCGGAGCCGCTCTACCTGCGCCGTCCCGACGCCGCGCCGTCGGTGACCCGCAAGTCGGTGCTGTGATGGAGGTGCCGTGACGCAGCTGCGCCCCCTGCGCTGGCAGGACATCCCCGAGCTGGTCACCCTCGAGCAGCAGCTGTTCGCCCACGACGCGTGGAGCGAGCCGACGTGGTGGGCCGAGCTGGCGCAGCGGCCGCGCCGCTCCTACGTCGTCGCCCAGTCCGGTGACAACCTTGCCGGGTATGCCGGGCTGGACCGTGGCGGCGACGTCGCCGACGTCATGACGATCGCCGTGGCCCCCGCCCACCAGGGCACCGGGCTGGGGCGGGTGCTGCTCGACCGGCTCCTCGCGGACGCCCGCGAGTCCGGCGCCGAGCACCTCATGCTGGAGGTCCGGGCCGACAACGAGGCGGCCCAGAGGCTGTATGCCCGCAGCGGGTTCGAGCTGCTGACCGTGCGTCGCAAGTACTACCAGCCCGGTGACGTGGACGCCCACGTCATGCGGCTGCACCTGAAGGGAGACACCCCGTGACCGACCAGCCGCTGGTGCTCGGCATCGAGACCTCCTGCGACGAGACCGGGGTCGGGATCGTCCGGGGCGAGACGCTGCTCGTCGACGCGGTCGCCAGCAGCGTCGACGAGCACGCCCGCTTCGGCGGCGTCGTGCCCGAGGTCGCCAGCCGGGCCCACCTCGAGGCGATGGTGCCCACGATCGAGCGCGCGACCCGCGAGGCGGGCATCCGGCTCGAGGACGTCGACGCCGTCGCGGTCACCTCCGGTCCAGGGCTGGCGGGGGCCCTCCTGGTCGGCGTCGCCTCCGCCAAGGCGCTCGCGGTCGCGCTGGGCAAGCCGCTCTACGGGGTCAACCACCTCGCCGCCCACGTCGCCGTCGACATCGTCGAGCACGGCCCGCTGCCCGAGCCGACCATGGCGATGCTCGTCTCCGGCGGCCACTCCAGCCTGCTGCTGGTCCCCGATGTCACCCACGACATCCGCTCCCTCGGCAGCACCATCGACGACGCCGCCGGTGAGGCGTTCGACAAGGTCGCCCGCGTCCTGGGACTGCCGTTCCCGGGCGGCCCCTACGTGGACCGGGCGGCGCGCGAGGGCGACGCGGCCTACATCGACTTCCCGCGCGGGCTGACCTCGCGGCGGGACATGGAGCGGCACCGGTTCGACTTCTCCTTCTCCGGGCTGAAGACCGCCGTGGCCCGCTGGGTCGAGGCGCGCGAGCGCGACGGGCAGCCGGTGCCGGTGGCCGACGTCGCGGCGAGCTTCCAGGAGGCGGTGACCGACGTGCTGACCCGCAAGGCGGTCCTGGCCTGCCGCGAGAACGGTGTCGAGGACCTGCTCATCGGTGGCGGCGTGGCGGCCAACAGCCGGCTGCGGGCCATGGCCCAGGAACGCTGCGACGCGGCGGGCATCCGGCTGCGCGTGCCCCGCCCCGGGCTGTGCACCGACAACGGCGCCATGGTCGCCTCGCTCGGTGCGCAGATGGTCGCCCGCGGTCGCACCCCCTCGCTGCTGGACCTACCCGCCGACTCCTCCATGCCGGTGGCGCTGGTCCAGGCCTGAGGCCATGACCCGTCTGCTGGTCGTCGCCGGGGTGGCGCTGGCCCTGTGGGCGCTCAGCTGCGCGGTGATGGTGCTGCTGGCGCACCGGCTGCCACCGGGGCTGCTGCGAAATGTCGCCGAGTTCCTGCCGGCCTGCGTGACCGCGGCCCACCGGCTGCGCGGCGACCCCGCGGTGCCCCGCCGGGCCCGGATTGCGCTGCTCGTCGCCGTCGTGTGGGTGGTCTCGCCGATCGATCTGCTCCCGGAGTTCCTGCCGGTGATCGGACCGCTGGACGACGTCGTGGCCGTCGTCCTGCTGCTGCGGTACGCCGCGCGCAGCGTCCCGCGCGAGACCCTCCTGGCCGCGTGGCCGGCCAGCCCGCGCCTGCTCGAGCGGGTGCTAGACGGCCGCCGACGGGCACCCGGGCCGGGTCCCGGCCTGCCCGGCTAGGGTCGCGGCATGCCCGCGTCCCATCGCCTGCCCGTGGTCCTCGACGTCGACACCGGGGTCGACGACGCCTGCGCCGTCCTGCTCGCGGCGATGCACCCGGACCTCGACCTGCGGGCCGTCAGCTGCGTAGGCGGCAACGCCGGGGTCGACGACGTGGTGAGCAACACGCTGACCGTGCTGGACGCGGCCGGCCGTCCCGACGTGCCGGTGGCGCGCGGCGCCGAGCGCCCGCTGCTGGAGCCGGCCCGGGACGCCCGGCACGTGCACGGCCAGGACGGGATGGGCGACCTCGACTGGCCGCGCTCGACCCGCGAGCCGGACGGGCGGCACGCGGTCGAGCTGCTCTGCGACGTGCTGCTGGAGGCCTCCACCAAGCCCGTGGAGCAGAAGATCACGCTGGTGCCCATGGCCCCGCTGACCAACATCGCGCTGCTGCTGCGCATGTGGCCGCAGGCTGCCGCCGGCCTGCGCGAGATCGTCTTCATGGGCGGGGCGGCCCAGGTGGGCAACGCGACCGCCTCGGCGGAGTTCAACGTCTGGCACGACCCGGAAGCGGCGGCCGTGGTCCTCGAGGCCGCGGCGGAGCTCGGGGTGCCGGTGACGATGTACGGCCTGGACGTCTTCTACGACGTGCGGGTCACCGCCGGGGAGGCGGCGACCCTGCGCAGTGCCGACCCGGGCGGCCCGGGTGACCTCGCCGGGCGCCTGATCGCCTTCCAGTGCGAGCGGTTCGGCACACCCGACGCGACGATCGGCGACGCCGGTGCGGTCTGTGCGGTCCTCGACCGGGCCGGCCTGCGCACCGAGCGGCTGCCGGTGCGGGTCGAGCTGGCCGGCACCTGGTCGCGCGGGCGCACCATCGTCGACCGGCGTGACTGGTCCGGCGACCTGGCCCACGACCCGCACGGTCAGGCCCCCACCAGCGTCGACGTCGCCCTGCACGTCGAGGCCGAGCGCTACGCCCGGCTGTGGCTGGACACCGTCGGCGGTCGCCGCTGATGGGGCGGGTCTTCGTCCTCGGCTCGCTCAACGTCGACCTGGTCACCCGGGTCGAGCGGCACCCGCGGCCGGGGGAGACCGTGCTGGGGGAAGGGCTGGCACGGTTCGCCGGTGGCAAGGGCGCCAACCAGGCGGTGGCTGCCCGCGCTGCCGGTGCCGAGGTGGTCATGCTCGGTGCGGTCGGCGCGGACGACGGGGGAGCGGCCTACCGGCGCCGGCTGGGCGCCCTGGGCATCGACGCCGGGCCGGTGTCGGTCGAGGCCGGCGCGGTGACCGGGCACGCGATCATCACCGTCGACGCGGCGGGGGAGAACGTCATCGTCGTCGTGCCGGGTGCCAACGCGGCGGTGTCGGCCACCCACCTGTCGGCCCTGGATCGGGCTGGCCCCGGTGACGTCCTGCTCGCCTCCCTGGAGGTGCCCGTGGCCGCCGTCGCCGCGGCGGTGCGCCGCGCCACCGGCGTCGGGGCGCGGGTGGTCCTCAACCTCGCCCCGTATGCCGCCCTCCCGCTCGACGTCGTCGCCCTCGCCGACCCGGTGGTGGTCAACGAGCACGAGGCGCTGGCGCTCGCCGACGCCGGGCAGGTCCCGGGGTCGCTGCTCGTGACGTTCGGGGCCAACGGCGCGGCCTGGGACGGCATACCGGCCCCCGCGGTGGGGGTCCCGGAGGGTGAGGTGCTCGACACGACCGGGGCGGGTGACGCGTTCTGCGGGGCGCTCGCGGCGGCGCTGGCGCGCGGGCTCGGCCGCGACGAGGCGCTCTCGGCGGCGATGAAGGCGGGAGCCGAGGCGGTCCGCCGCCACGGTGCCCAGCCCGACCCCGCTTTCTGACCCTCGGCGGAAGGAAGGGGGCTGGGCGTGGGTCAGGCGGGGCGGACGGCGAGGACGACCTGCTGGCCGGCGACCCGGGTCAGGACCACGGTCAGCTCGGCGGAACCGGTCAGTCGCAGCTGGCGGCGCAGCGCGTCGGCGTCGGTGCTGACCCCGCGCTTCTTGATCGTCAGGTTGCCCACGTCGCGCTCGCGCAGCCAGGCCCGCAGCGGCTTGACGTGGAACGGCATCGCCTCGGTCACCACGAACCGGCGGGCCCACGGCAGGTCGACCGCCCGGTCGGCGCTGACGTAGCCCAGCCCGGCGTCCACCTCCACGCCGTCGACGGCCGCTGTCAGGGCCGAGACCAGGCCGGCCCGGATCACCGCGCGGTCCGGCTCGTAGAGGAACTGGCCGAGCCCGGTGAGCCCCTCGGCGGTCGGCGTCGGCCCGGGGGCGTCGGCCTGGCTCACCGTCGACGCGCTCCCGTCGGGCCCGAGCAGCAAGGCGCTGCGTCCGGCCCGCTCGACCAGCGGACCCCACCACACGGCGCACTCGAGCACCTCGCCGCCGAAGGAGGTCCACTGCGCCTCGGCGCCGGGCGGCAGGGCGGCATGCGGGAACGCCGGGCTGAGCTTGGCTCCGGTCGCCGGCAGGGTCCGGGCCACCTCTTGCACGGTGTCCCACGAGGGGGAGATGGCCTGCAGGTTGAACACGCGCCGGGTGCGCCCGCGCGCGTCGGACACGCCGGGCAGGCGCCGGGCCGGGTCCAGCCAGGCCCCGGCGTGCCGGGCGGCGTCACCGGTGGGCAGCTCGGTGTCCTCGACCGTGCCCACGAGGGTGCGCGCGGACGGCCAGTGCCGCAGGTTGACCCCGGCGATGGCGGCGGCGACCTCGTCGGCATCGACGGCGGTCACGACCAGGTCCAGCCCGGCGAAGGCCATGGCGTCGGAGCCGATGCCGCAGCCGAGGTCCAGCACGTGCCCCACCCCGGCCTCGCGGAAGCGCGACGCGTGCCGGGCGGCCAGCTCCAGGCGGGTGGCCTGCTCCAGGCCGTCGGCGGTGAACATCATCCCGTTGGCGAACTCACCGAACTTGCTCCGCGCCCGGGCCCGCAGCCGTGACTGGGTGAGGGCGGCGGCGACCAGCTCGGGGTCGAAGCCGGCCAGGCGCAACTGGTGGCCGAGCTGCATCGCCGAGGACTCGTCATACGGTGGGAGCGACTGCAGCAGGCCCCAGCCCTCGCCCGAGACGAGCTTCTCCACCGCCGCGAGGTCCATGGCGCACATCCTCCCCCATGCCCGGCCGGGCGCGTGCCAGGATCCGGGCGCTGGCACTCGAGTTGACCGAGTGCTAAACGCGGACCTAGATTCTGATTGGCACTCGCCTCCGGCAAGTGCCAATCGCGACCCGCGAGCGCGTCGACCCCCGCGACGGCGACACGCCTGCACGGCCGCACCCCGAGCAGTTCCACCCAAACGTCCACATCGACATTCCCGAAGGGGAGGTCAGCACGTGTCGGTTTCCATCAAGCCGCTCGAAGACCGCATCGTCGTGAAGTCCGTCGAGGCCGAGCAGACGACGGCCTCCGGTCTGGTCATCCCGGACACCGCCAAGGAGAAGCCCCAGGAGGGCGAGGTCCTGGCGATCGGTCCCGGCCGCATCGACGACAAGGGCAACCGCGTCCCGCTCGACGTTGCCGTGGGTGACAAGGTCATCTACAGCAAGTACGGCGGCACCGAGGTCAAGTACGCCGGCGAGGAGTACCTCATCCTCTCCGCCCGCGACGTCCTCGCGGTTGTCACCAGCTGAGCTTCTGCTCCGTATGACGCGCCCCGGCGACGTGCCTGACACCAGGTGCTCGTCGGGGCACGTCCGTTGAACCACCCTTACGACTGAAGGACACACTTCATGGCCAAGACGCTGGAGTTCGACGACTCCGCACGCAAGGCGCTCGAGCGCGGTGTGGACGCCCTCGCGAACGCCGTCAAGGTGACGCTGGGCCCCAAGGGCCGCAACGTCGTCATCGACAAGAAGTGGGGCGCCCCGACCATCACCAACGACGGCGTGACCATCGCCCGAGAGGTGGAGCTCGAGGACCCCTACGAGAACCTCGGCGCCCAGCTCGCCAAGGAGGTCGCCACCAAGACCAACGACGTCGCCGGTGACGGCACGACCACCGCGACCGTGCTGGCCCAGGCCATGGTCAAGGAGGGCCTGCGCAACGTTGCGGCGGGCGCGGCCCCGGCCGGCCTCAAGCGCGGCATCGACAAGGCCGTCGAGGCGGTCAACACCCGCCTGCTCGACACGGCCCGCGAGGTCGAGGGCAAGGACGAGATCGCCCAGGTCGCCACGCTGTCCGCGCAGGACGCCACCATCGGCGGCCTCATCGCCGACGCGTTCGACAAGGTCGGCAAGGACGGCGTCATCACGGTCGAGGAGTCCTCCACGACCGCGATGGAGCTCGACTTCACCGAGGGCATGCAGTTCGACAAGGGCTACATCTCGCCCTACTTCGTCACCGACGCCGAGCGCATGGAGGCCGTCCTCGAGGACGCCTACGTGCTCATCAACCAGGGCAAGATCTCCGCGGTCTCCGACCTGCTCCCGGTGCTGGAGAAGGTCGTCAAGTCCGGCAAGCCGCTGCTGATCATCGCCGAGGACATCGACGGCGAGGCGCTCTCGACCCTGGTGGTCAACAAGATCCGCGGCACGTTCAACGCCGTCGCGGTCAAGGCCCCCGGCTTCGGCGACCGCCGTAAGGCGATGCTGCAGGACATGGCCATCCTCACCGGCGGCCAGGTCATCTCCGAGGAGGTCGGGCTCAAGCTCGACCAGGCCGACCTCGACGTCCTCGGCCAGGCCCGCCGCGTCGTGGTCACCAAGGACAACACCACGATCGTCGACGGCGCCGGCGACCACGACGACGTGGCCGGCCGCGTGCACCAGATCAAGGCCGAGATCGAGCGCACCGACTCCGACTGGGACCGCGAGAAGCTCCAGGAGCGCCTCGCCAAGCTCTCCGGCGGCGTCTGCGTGATCAAGGTCGGCGCGCACACCGAGGTCGAGCTCAAGGAGAAGAAGCACCGCATCGAGGACGCCATCTCGGCGACCCGTGCGGCGATCGAGGAGGGCATCGTCGCCGGTGGCGGCTCTGCCCTCGTCCACGCCTCCGCGGTGCTCGACACGCTCGCGCTCGAGGGCGACGAGGCCACCGGCGCCAACATCGTGCGCAAGGCCGCGGCCGAGCCGCTGCGCTGGATCGCCGAGAACGCCGGACTCGAGGGCTACGTCGCCGTCTCCAAGGTCCGCGAGCTCGAGGTCGGCAACGGCCTCAACGCCGCGACCGGCGAGTACACCGACCTGGTCAAGGCCGGCGTCATCGACCCGGTCAAGGTCACCCGCTCGGCGCTGCGCAACGCCGCGTCGATCGCCTCGATGGTCCTCACCACCGACACCCTGGTGGTCGAGAAGAAGGTCGAGGAGGAGGCCGAGGCCGGCGGCCACGGGCACGGCCACGGCCACGGTCACTGACCGACCCGCACCACACGGCGAAGGCCGCAACCCCTCGGGGTTGCGGCCTTCGCTGCGGTATGGCGGGACAAACCCGCGCGGTCGCCTTGGACGGCGCTGCCGCCATCACCCCACCGCCGGAGGTGGTCACCGCTCATGCCAGACCGACCACGCGGCATACCTGTGCGTCCGGGTGTCAGGGCATGCGGCCCTGGCACGATGCCCCCTCGTGACCAACCCCGACCAGCCACGCGCGGCCGGGTGAGTGGTTGGACGTGGGGTGTGGCGGCTGGCATCGCCATCGCATGGGTGCGTGAGGGGTGCGACCACACCCGGGTCCAGCAGTGCCCACTGCGACATGTCCGGATGTTGCGCGGCACCGCGCGCGCCTATGCTCCGAGACATGGTGCACCTCCGCGGCGCGACGAGTCTGGGGAGCGTGATCGCCGCGGCCGAAGCGGCCTCTCCGGTGCAGGCCGTCGAGTCGGTCACCCGCGAGTTGGGTCGCACTCTCGAGGCGTCCGAGGCGTCCTTCCTGATCGCCGATCTGTCCGGGCGCGCACTCGTTCGGCTCGCCCATGTCCCGCTGCGGCCAGAGGTGGGCAACAGGCCGCCGCGCTCGCAGGGCGAGCGGCGTGACGCGGGGGAGTCCGCGACCGTTCTGCCTTTCGACGGCGGGCCGGAGGAGAAGGCGATCCGCGTCCAGCAGGTGCAGGTCCTGGGACCCGAGCACCGGGACGGGGATGCGCAGCGGGCAGGCCACTGGCGCGTGCTCGCTCCGGTCACAGAGCGTGGCGAGGCCATCGGGCTCCTGGAGCTGTTCCTGCCGCGCGAGCCGGGTGTGGAGACGGTCGCCGAGATCGCGCAGCTCGCGCATCTGCTCGCATTCGTGGTGATCGCGAACCGCCGCCACACCGACCTCTACGAGTGGGGTCAGCGCACCCGGCCGCTGAGCCTGTCTGCGGAGATCCAGCACCGTCTCCTGGCCGGGCCCCAGACCTGCGAGGCCGGAGCCTTCACGCTCGCCGGCTGGCTCGAGCCGGCGGCGGAGATCGCCGGCGACACGTTCGACTTCAGCCTTGCCCGCGACGAGCTCCACCTGTCGATCACGGATGCCATGGGACACGGCGTCGCCGCCGCCCTGAACGCCACCCTGTGCGTCGGGAGCCTGCGCAACACCCGCAACGAAGGCGCGCTCCTGCTCGACCAGGTCACGACAGCCAACCAGGCGCTGGCCGCGCACGCCATCAGCCGCGGCCTCGAGGACTTCGTGACCGGGCTGGTCGGTCGCCTCGACCTGCGCGCCGGGTCGATCGAGCTGGTCAACGCCGGGCACGTGGCGCCCTACCTCGCCCGGGGCTCGACCGTGACACCGATCGAGTTGCCCGTGGACCTACCGCTCGGGCTCTTTCCCGACGCCGTCTACCGCAGCACCAAGGTGGTGCTGGAGAACGGGGACAGGCTCGTCCTGGTCACCGACGGCATGCTCGAGCGTCACGCCGCAGAACTCGACCTGGCGCAGGAGATCCGCGCGAGCCGGTCACTGCACCCGCGCGAGACGGTGCGGGCTCTGGCCGACTGCGTCCTCGAGGTGGTCGGCGGGGAGCTGAGTGACGACGCCACCGTGTTGTGCCTGGACTGGTACGGCGGCCATGGTCACGACCGCAGCAGCCGGCACGGGGCAGATCCCGCCTTGGCGAGCCCGCCCCACTCGTGAACGCAGGACAACGTCCCCGCGCTGGCACCACGTCGGCCAAGGAGGGTCGGCACCGGACCGACCTGCGTGTGTGTTCGGGAGTCCGCAAGGCCAGTCGCTGATCAGCTGCTCGACGGCGGGCGGGCGGCAGGGTCAGGCGCCGGTCACCTCGATGGTCAGGCCGCCGAGGGTGACGGTGGCGCCGACGGGGACCTGGCGACCGCGGCGCGTCTCGACCTCTCCGTCCACGCTGACGTCCCCGGCCTCGATCGCCTCGCGGGCCTGCGCGCCGTCCTCGACAGCGTTGGCCAGCTTCAGGAGCTGGCCCAGGCGGATGACCTCGTCACGGATGGGGACCTCGATGCGCTCGCTCACGGGACCCATCATCCCGGTTGCGCCCCCAACCACGTCGGCGGGCGGGGTGAGGCTGGAAGTCCGCGACGTACGCGCCTGGGAGTGGCGACGGACACGGCATCCGGAAGGGCCGCGACCCGGGTGGGTCGCGGCCCTTGCGTTCCGATGTCCTAGCTGGCGGCCGGGATCGCGGACGTCCCGGCGTAGATCGCCTCGCGCTCGTCCTCGGTCATGCCACCCCACACGCCGTAGGGCTCACGCACCTTCAGCGCGTGGGCCCGGCACTGGGTGAGCACCGGGCAGCCGAGGCAGACAGCCTTGGCGGCACTGTCGCGGTTGCGCCGGGCGGGTCCACGCTCACCCTCGGGGTGGAAGAACACATCGGGGTTTTCGCGCCGACAGGAGCCCTCGAGCTGCCAATCCCACAGATCGGCAACTGGCCCGGGCAAGCGAGAGATTTCGGCCAACGGTGCCTCCTCCATTGTCCCGGCCGGGCGGCCGGAGCAGCGTGCTGTCTTTCCTGGCCTTGCACTGTTCTGTTACCTGTCAAGCAGGTCGCGACGTGAGCCGAGCACGCCGTCACGTGCGACGGGCCACGAAGCCACCCCCGTCCTCGGGACGCTACCCGTGGGTCAGTGGCGTGAACAGGTGTCGAGTGTCAAGAAATCTTCAAGACATCCACCGCCCTCGTGTCTGGTTTCCGGCGACAAGGCTCATTCCGACCGCCTAAGGTGTGCCCACCATCGACGTGAGGGAAACCGGGGGGAAACGCGATGCCAACCGTTCTGGTGTGCGCGTCCGACGCCGGGACACGCGCGCGCCTGGCCCGGGAGGTCGGGGCGGTGCGGGGGGTGACCCGGGTCGTCACGGTGGGCTCCGCCGGGGAGGCCCTGTCCCGGGTGGTCATGGAACGCCCCACCCTGACCCTGCTCGAGGCCGGCGGTGACCCGGCCGAGGACGAGCAGGTCGACGGCGCGGCGGTCCTGGCCCGGCTGCTCGACGTGCAGCCCAGCGCGGCCGTCGTCATGATCGCGCCGGTGGGCCACACCGACCCGGTGGCGGAGTCCGTCGCCGCCGGCGCCCTGGGCTACGTGCACGAGGACGCCAGTCGCGAGCAGCTGGTGCGCGCGGTCTCCCAGGGCCTGGCCCACGCCAGCGTGCGCCCGCCGTCCGCCCCGATCCCGCTCACCCCCCGAGAGCTGGCCGTGCTGGAGGGGATGAGCCGTGGGCTGAGCAACCCCGAGATCGGCGCCGAGCTGTTCCTCGCCGCCGAGACGGTCAAGAGCCACGCCAAGCGGCTGCTGCACAAGCTCGGTGCGCTCGACCGGGCGCACGCGGTGGCGCTCGCGTTCCGCCAGGGGCTGCTGCGCTGACCTGCCGTGGCCTGCGCGACGTCGGCTGCGGCAAGGCGTCCGGAGGGCCCACGGGGCTGCCTTAGAATCGGTCAATGAGCATCGAGGCTGCCCCCGACGTCCCTGCTCCGTTCGCCACCCTCGGCCTGACCTTCGACGACGTGCTGCTCCTTCCGGGATACAGCGACCTCGCGCCGACCGACATCGACACCTCGACGCGGCTGACCCGCGAGCTGACGATCCGCACGCCCCTCGTCTCGGCGGCGATGGACACCGTCACCGAGGCCCGCATGGCCATCGCCATGGCCCGCCAGGGCGGCCTCGGCGTGCTCCACCGCAACCTGTCGATCCACGACCAGGCCTACCAGGTCGACCTCGTCAAGCGGACGCAGACCGGCATGATCGCCAACCCGGTCACCATCGGTCCCGACGCCACGCTCGAGGAGCTCGACCAGATCTGCGGCGAGTACCGCATCTCGGGCCTGCCGGTGCTCGACGGCGACAAGAAGCTCATCGGCATGGTCACCAACCGCGACCTGCGCTTCACCCCGGTCGCCGAGTGGGCGACCACGCGCGTGCGTGACGTCATGACGCCGATGCCGCTCATCACCGGCCACGAGGGCATCAGTCGCGAGGACGCGACCGCCCTGCTGCGCCAGCACAAGCGCGAGCGGCTGCCGATCGTCGACTCCGAGGGCCACCTTGCCGGGCTCATCACCGTCAAGGACTTCGTCAAGAGCGAGCAGTTCCCCGACGCGAGCACGGACGGGGCGGGGCGCCTCATGGTCGGTGCCGCGATCGGCTACTTCGGCGATGCGTGGGAGCGCGCGACCACGCTCATCGAGGCCGGCGTCGACGTCCTCGTCGCCGACACGGCCCACGGCCACGTCCGGATGCTCCTCGAGATGGTCCAGCGGCTGAAGTCCGACCCGGCCACGCGCCACGTCCAGGTCATCGGCGGCAACGTCGCCACGACCGAGGGTGCCCAGGCCTTCGTCGACGCGGGCGCCGATGCCGTCAAGGTCGGCGTCGGTCCCGGCTCGATCTGCACGACCCGCATCGTCACCGGCGTCGGCGCGCCGCAGATCACGGCCGTCCACGCCGCGGCTCAGGCGTGCAAGCCGGCCGGCGTGCCGGTCATCGCCGACGGCGGCCTGCAGTACTCCGGCGACATCGCCAAGGCCATCGTCGCCGGCGCCGACGCGGTCATGGTCGGTTCCCTGCTCGCCGGCTGCGAGGAGAGCCCGGGCGAGCTGATCTTCGTCAACGGCAAGCAGTTCAAGAGCTACCGCGGCATGGGCTCGCTCGGCGCCATGAGCAGCCGGGGCAAGAAGTCGTTCTCCAAGGACCGCTACTTCCAGGCCGAGGTCGACTCCGACGACAAGATCGTGCCCGAGGGCATCGAGGGCCGCGTCGCCTACCGTGGGCCGCTGTCGGCCGTCGCGCACCAGATGGTCGGCGGCCTGCGCCAGTCGATGTTCTACGTCGGCGCCCGCACCGTCGCCGAGCTGCAGCAGAAGGGCCGCTTCGTGCGCATCACGTCGGCCTCGCTCAAGGAGAGCCACCCGCACGACATCCAGGGCATCGTCGAGGCGCCCAACTACACGGTCGGTCGCTGAGCCACCGAACGACGCCCGTGCCCCGCACCCGCGGGGCACGGGCGTCGCCGCGTCGCCGGTAACCTTGCGGCGTGACTGAGATCGAGATCGGCCGAGGCAAGCGCGGCCGCCGCGCGTACTCCTTCGACGACATCGCGGTCGTGCCCTCGCGGCGCACCCGCGACCCCGAGGAGGTCTCGGTCGCCTGGCAGATCGACGCCTACCACTTCGACCTGCCGGTCATCGGTGCGCCGATGGACTCGGTGATGTCGCCCGAGACCGCGATCGCGTTCGGCCGGCTGGGCGGCCTGCCGGTGCTCGACCTCGAGGGCCTGTGGACCCGCTACGAGGACCCGGCCCCGCTGCTGGCCGAGATCGCCGCGCTCGGCCCGGAGTCGGCTACCTCGCGGATGCAGGAGATCTACGCCGAGGAGATCAAGCCCGAGCTGATCTCCGCGCGCCTCAAGCAGATCCGCGACGCGGGCATCACCGTGGCAGGCGCGCTGTCGCCGCAGCGCACCCAGGAGCACTGGAAGACCGTCGTCGACGCCGGCGTCGACCTGTTCGTCATCCGTGGCACCACCGTGTCGGCCGAGCACGTCTCCGGCCGGGCCGAGCCGCTCAACCTCAAACGCTTCATCTACGAGCTCGACGTGCCGGTGATCGTCGGCGGTGCGGCCTCCTACACCGCCGCCCTGCACCTCATGCGCACCGGCGCTGCGGGCGTCCTCGTCGGCTTTGGCGGCGGTGCCGCCCACACCACTCGCCTGACCCTGGGCATCCACGCCCCGATGGCCTCGGCGATCGCCGATGTGGCCGCCGCCCGGCGCGACTACATGGACGAGTCCGGCGGCCGCTACGTGCACGTGATCGCCGACGGCGGCATGGGCCGCAGCGGCGAGATCATCAAGGCTGTCGCCTGCGGCGCCGATGCGGTCATGCTCGGCGCGGCCCTGGCGCGCGCCACCGAGGCGCCCGGCCGCGGATACCACTGGGGGCCGGAGGCCCACCACCAGCAGCTGCCGCGCGGCGAGCGCGTCGCGGTCGGCGCGCTCGGCTCGTTGGAGGAGATCCTGCTCGGGCCGGGCCGGGTCGCGGACGGCACCACCAACCTGATCGGGGCGCTGAAGCGGGCGATGGCCACCACCGGCTACTCCGACCTGAAGGAGTTCCAGCGCGTCGAGGTCGTCGTCGCGCCCTACCAGCGCAGCTGACGCACCTCGAGGGGGTCGCGATGGAGTCCACCGCCCTGTCCCCGGCCGAGCGCACCCGCGCCCTGGCCGCGATGCAGGAGGAGGAGCTCGACGTCGTCATCGTCGGTGGTGGCGTCGTGGGGGCCGGGGCGGCCCTCGACGCCGCCACGCGCGGGCTCTCCGTCGCGATCCTCGAGGCGCGGGACTGGGCCTCGGGCACCTCGAGCCGGTCCAGCAAGCTGATCCACGGTGGCCTGCGCTACCTGGAGATGCTCGACTTCCGGCTGGTGCGCGAGGCCCTGCGCGAGCGGGCCCTGCTGCTGCGCACCCTCGCCCCGCACCTGGTCCGGCCGGTGCCGTTCGTCTACCCGCTGGCCCACCGGCTGTGGGAGCGGCCCTACGTCGCGGCCGGGCTGACCCTCTACGACTCGATGGGGGCGGTCTCGGCCGCCTCCCGCGGCGTGCCCCGTCACCGGCACCTCACCCGCCGGCAGGCGCTGTCCCTGGTGCCCAGCCTGCGCAAGGACTCCCTGGTCGGCGCGGTGCAGTACTACGACGCCCAGGTCGACGACGCCCGCCACACGATGACCCTGGTGCGCACCGCCGTCGCCTACGGCGCGCTGGCCGCGAACCGCTCCCGCGTCACCGGTTTCCTCCGCCAGGGGGAGCGGGTCACCGGGGTCCGGGTGCGTGACCTGGAAAGCGGGCGCGAGCTGGAGATCCGCGCCAAGCAGGTGCTCAACGCCACCGGCGTGTGGACCGACGAGACGCAGGCGATGGTGGGGGAGCGCGGCCAGTTCCGGGTGCGCGCCAGCAAGGGGATCCACCTGGTCGTGCCCCGGGACCGGATCCAGTCCCAGAGCGGGCTGATCCTGCGCACCGAGAAGTCGGTGCTCTTCGTCATCCCGTGGGGCCGGCACTGGATCATCGGCACCACCGACACCGACTGGAGCCTCGACAAGGCCCACCCTGCGGCCAGCAGCCGCGACATCGACTACCTGCTCGACCATGTCAACCGGGTCCTCACCACCCCGCTCAGCCGCGAGGACGTCGAGGGCGTGTATGCCGGGCTGCGTCCCCTGCTCGCGGGCGAGAGCGAGCAGACCTCCCAGCTCTCCCGCGAGCACGTGGTCGGCCACCCCACCCCCGGACTGGTCGTCGTCGCGGGCGGCAAGTACACGACGTACCGCGTGATGGCCGCCGACGCGGTCGACGAGGTCTCGCGCGCGCTGGACGGGCGGGTGCCACCGTCGTGCACGGCGCGGATCCCGCTGCTGGGGGCCGAGGGCTACGACGCGGCCTGGAACGCCCGGCACCGCACCGCCACCCGCTACGGCGTGCACGTCGCCCGGGTCGAGCACCTGCTGGGTCGCTACGGCTCGCTGGTCGAGGAGGTCCTCGACCTGTGCGCCGACGAGCCGGACCTGGCGCGGCCGCTGCCCGGCGCCGACGACTACCTCGCCGCCGAGGTCGTCTACGCCTGCACCCACGAGGGGGCCCGCCACCTCGACGACGTGCTGACCCGGCGCACCCGCATCTCCATCGAGGCCTGGGACCGGGGCGTCTCCTGCGCCGCGACGGTGGCCGCGCTTATGGCCCCGGTGCTCGGCTGGAGCGCCGAGCAGCAGCGCAAGGAGGTCGAGCACTACCTCGCCAGGGTCGAGGCCGAGCGCGCCAGCCAGGAGCAGCCCGACGACGAGACGGCTGACTCCGCCCGGCTCGGCGCCCCGGAGATCGTGCCGCTGAGCTGAGCCGTCCCGGCCCTCGGTTACTGACGGGTAGCCAAGCTGGGGTCGGCGAAATACGCTCTGGTCCATGGCCCCGGAGACCCTCGCCGACCCCGAGACCGACCCCACCGCGACGTATGCCGTGGACCCCGCCCTCGCGCGCCGGCTCACCTCGCTCGTGGTCTGCGCCCCGCGCCCGCAGACGGTCCTGACGCACACGCCGATGACCGGGGCGCCGCTGGCCGCGCTGCCGATGTCCACCGTCGAGGACGTGGACGTCGCCTTCGCCGGGGCCCGCGCCGCCCAGCGCTCGTGGGAGCGCACCGAGTTGGCCCACCGCTCCCGGGTGCTGCTGCGGTTCCACGACCTCGTGCTCTCCGGGCAGGTCGAGCTGCTGGACCTCATCCAGCTCGAGTCGGGCAAGGCCCGCGCCCACGCCTTCGAGGAGGTCGCCGACACCGCGATCGTGGCGCGGCACTACGCCCGCCGGGCGTACGGCTACCTGCGGCCGCGCCGCCGCCAGGGGCTGTTCCCGCTGCTCAGCCAGGCCGTCGAGGTGCGCCACCCCAAGGGGGTCGTGGGCATCGTGTCGCCGTGGAACTACCCGTTGTCGATGGCGATCACCGACGCCATCCCGGCGCTGCTGGCCGGCAACGCGGTGGTCCTGCGCCCCGACACCCAGACCGCGCTGACCGCGCTCAAGGCGGTCGCCCTGCTGCGCGAGGCCGGGCTGCCCGAGGGCGTCCTGCAGGTCGTGCTCGGCGACGGCCCCACCATCGGCCAGGCCGTGGTCGACCGCGGCGACTACGTCTGCTTCACCGGGTCGACCGCCACGGGGCGCTCCGTGGCCGAGTCCGCGGCCCGCCGCCTGGTCGGCGTCTCCCTCGAGCTCGGCGGCAAGAACACGATGTACGTCGCCGCCGACGCCGACCTCGACCGGGCCGTCGAGGGTGCGGTGCGAGCCTGCTTCTCCTCGGCCGGGCAGCTGTGCGTCTCGGTCGAGCGCCTTGCCGTGCACGAGGACGTCGCCGAGGCGTTCCTGCAGCGGTTCGTGCCGGCGGTCCAGCAGCTGCGCCTCGGCCCGGAGCTGGCCTACGGCACCGAGATGGGCACCCTTGTCTCGGCCGCCCAGCTCGAGCGGGTCGTCGCCCACGTCGAGGACGCCCGCAGCCGCGGCGCCCGGGTCCTGACCGGCGGTATCGCCCGGCCCGACCTCGGCCCGTACTTCTACGAGCCGACCGTGCTCACCGACGTCACCCCCGAGATGGCCTGCCGCCACGAGGAGACCTTCGGCCCGGTGGTCTCGGTCTACGTCGTCGACTCCGACGCCGAGGCGGTCGCGCTGGCCAACGACAGCGAGTACGGCCTCAACGCCTCGGTCTGGACCCGCGACGTCGCCCGCGGCCGGCGCATCGCCGCCGCGATCAAGGCCGGCACGGTCAACATCAACGAGGGCTACGCCGCGGCGTGGGGCAGCGTCGCCGCCCCGATGGGCGGCATGAAGGACTCGGGGCTGTCCCGACGCCACGGTGAGGAGGGCATCCGCAAGTACACCGAGGTCCAGAACATCACCGCCCAGCACGTGCTCGGCTTCGGGCCGCCGTTCGGGATGAGCGACGAGGCCTGGGCCACGACCCTGACGCTGGCCCTGTCCGTCATGAAGCGGCTCGGCCGCCGGTGAGCGGCAGCGGGTTCGACCACGACGTCGTCGTCGTGGGCTCCGGCTTCGGCGGCTCGGTCACCGCGCTGCGCCTGGCAGAGAAGGGCTACCGGGTCCACGTCTACGAGGCCGGGCGCCGGTTCGAGGACGACGACTTCGCCCGCACCTCCTGGGACCTGCGCCGCTACCTGTGGGCGCCGCGGCTGAAGTGCTTCGGCGTCCAGCGGATCCACCGGCTGCCCGACGTCATGATCCTGGCCGGCGCGGGCGTCGGCGGCGGGTCGCTGAACTACGCCAACACGCTCTACGTGCCGCCGGAGCCGTTCTTCCGCGACCCGCAGTGGGCCGCCATCACGGACTGGCAGGCCGAGCTCGCCCCGCACTACGCCACCGCCTCCCGGATGCTCGGCGTGGTCACCAACCCCTGCGACGGGCCGGTGGAGCAGCTGATGCGGCAGACCGCCGAGGACCTCGGGGTGGGGGACACGTTCCGCAAGACCCCGGTCGGGGTGTTCTTCGGCCCGCCCGGGCAGCGGGTCCCCGACCCCTACTTCGGCGGCGCCGGTCCGGAGCGCACCGGCTGCACCGAGTGCGGCAACTGCATGGTCGGCTGCCGCGTCGGGGCCAAGAACACCCTGGTCAAGAACTACCTCGCCCTCGCCGAGCGCCGGGGCGTGAGCGTGGAGCCGCTGCGCACCGTCGTCTCGGTCCGCCCCGTCGACGAGACGCGCCGGGAGGCTGGCTACTTCGTCACGACCGAGGCGACCGGGGCGTGGTTCCGCAAGGCACGGCATACCGTCACCGCCGGTCAGGTGGTCTTCGCCGCGGGTGCCTGGGGCACCCAGCGGCTGCTGCACCGCCTCCGGTATGCCGGTGAGCTGGCCGACCTCTCGCCGCGCCTGGGCGCGCTGACCCGCACGAACAGCGAGGCGCTCGGCGGCGCCATGACGGCGCGGGTGCCCCGCGACCTCGACCTGACCCGGGGCGTGGCGATCACGTCCTCGTTCCACCCCGACGCCGACACCCACATCGAGAACGTGCGCTACGGCAAGGGCTCCAACGCGATGGGGCTGCTGGCGACCATCCTCGTCGACGGGGGTGGGCGGGTGCCGCGCCCGGTGCGCTTCCTCGCCGAGGCCGTGCGCCACCCGGTGACCTTCGTGCGCTCGCTGTCGGTCCGGCGCTGGAGCGAGCGCACGGTCATCGGCCTGGTGATGCAGAGCCTGGACAACTCGCTGACCGTCTCGGCCCGGCGCCGGCTGCTCGGCGGCGTGGGCCTGACCTCCCGCCAGGGACACGGCGAGCCCAACCCGACGTGGATCCCCGTGGCCAACCTGGCGCTGCGCCGGCTCGCGGCCAGGCTGTCCGAGCGGACCGGGCTCAAGGCCTACGCGGGCAGCTCGCTGGGGGAGATCGCGGACATCCCGATGACCGCCCACTTCCTCGGGGGTGCCGTGATCGGCGACAGCGCCGGGACCGGCGTGGTCGACGCCTACCACCGGGTGTGGGGCTACCCGGGCCTGCACGTCGTGGACGGCTCGACGGTCTCGGCCAACCTCGGGGTCAACCCCTCCCTGACCATCACGGCGCAGGCGGAGCGGGCGATGTCGTTGTGGCCCAACGCCGGTGAGGCCGACCCGCGGCCGGCGCAGGGTGCCGGCTACGCGCGGTTGGCGCCGGTGCCCGCCCAGGACGCGGTGGTCCCGGCGGGCTGAGCCCGCAGCCGACCCCGGACACCACGGCGCCCCGGCCGGACGAGCCGACCGGGGCTGGGGACCCGTGCCACCCCTGTGCAGCACAGGGCCCCGGAGTGAGGTGCATCTGCACCCCCCTGCAAGTGCAGATGCACCCGCTCCTCCGGGGTGTTCGTGGTGCGGCTGCGACCGAGCCGGGGGTGGAGTTCGCAGCCGCACCGATGGCCGGGGCGTGAGCGCCCGACCGCCATGGAAACGACGCCCCCACGGCGGCGTTACGGGTGTTTTGACCGAATCTTCAGCGGATTCCGAGGTGGCCGTCCCCGGCGCGCGGCTCAGGAGCCGCCGGCCGGCTGGCTGGCCGGTTCGGGCTCGTCGCGCCAGGAGCGCCACAGTGCGGCGTAGGCCCCGGCGGCGGCGATCAGCTCGTGGTGCGTGCCGATCTCGCTGATGTCGCCGTCCTCGACCACCGCGACCCGGTCGGCGTCGTGCGCCGTGTGCAGCCGGTGCGCGATGGCGACGACCGTGCGGCCCTCGACCACCGCCGCGAGCGAGCGCTCGAGGTGGCGGGCGGCCCGCGGGTCCAGCAGCGAGGTCGCCTCGTCCAGGACCAGGGTGTGCGGGTCGGCCAGCACCAGCCGGGCCAGCGCGAGCTGCTGGGACTGGGCCTCGGTCAGCCGGTGACCTCCGCTGCCCACGACGGTCTCGAGGCCGTCCGGCAGGGCCAGCGCCCAGTCGGCGGCGTCGACGGCGGCCAGCGCATCGAGCAGGACGTCGCGGGTGGCGCCGGGGCGGGCCAGCAGCAGGTTGTCGGCCAGGGTCCCGACGAAGACATGGTGCTCCTGGGTGACCAGGGCGACCTCGCCACGCAGCCGGTTGAGCTCGAGGTCGACCAGGCGCACGCCGCCGACCTCGACGCGGCCGCTGCGCGGACCGTCGATCCCGGCCAGGAGCCGGCCGAGCGTGGACTTGCCCGCGCCGGACGGTCCGACGATGGCGAGGCGCTCACCCGGGGTCAGCGACAGCGAGACGCCCTTGAGCACGTCGCGGCCGGAGCGGTAGCTGTAGCGCACGTCCTTGACGTCGACGCGGCGGTCGGCCGGCTCCTCGCCGGTGGCCTCGCGGTCCGGCGGGACGTCGGCGATGCCGATGACGCGGGCCAGGGACGTGGCCCCGACCTGGATCTCGTCGAGCCAGCTGAGCAGCTCGTCGAGCGGGCCGGCCAGCTGCTGGACGTAGAGCACCACCGTGGTCACCGTGCCCACGGTCGTGTGCCCGGCGGCGACCAGCCAGCCGCCCCAGACGAGGGCGCCGGCGACCGGCAGCAGGTAGGCGAACTCGATCTGCGGGAACCAGACCAGCCGCAGCCGCAGCGTGTAGACCTCGGCGTTGAAGCAGGCCCGGATTGCTTCGTCGATGCGCCGCCGGCGCTGGGGACGCAGGTCGAGGGCGTCGATGGTGCGTGCACCGTCGACGGTCTCGGTGATGACGCCGTTGGCGACGGCGTAGGTGGCGCGCTCGCGCAGGTAGCCGTCCGGCGCCAGCCGCAGGTAGCGGCGGGTCGACAGCCACATGATCGGCACGCCGAGCACGATCGGCAGGGCGACCAGCGGGCCGGTGACGACGGCCGCGGCGACGGTCAGGGCCGTGGTGATGATGGCGACGAACAGCGACGGGATGCCGAAGCGCACGACCTGCGACAGCGCCTCGACGTCGTTGGTGGTGCGCGAGACGAGGTCGCCGGTGCCGGCCCGCTCGACGGTGGACAGCGGCAGCGAGGTCACCCGCGAGATGAACTGCTCGCGCAGCTGCGCGAACACCGTCTCGCCCATGACGAACGACTCACGCCGCGCGGCCCACATCAGGGCCGTCTGCACGACGACCGACGCCGCCAGCCAGAGGGCCAGGGTGTCGACGTGCTGCTGCGTCGTGCCGTGGGTGACGGCGTCGACCAGGTCGCCGACGAGTCGCGGCGCCACCAGCGCCGCGAGCGCGGCCAGGGCGTGCAGCCCCACGACGCGACCCATGGCGACGCGGTGCTCGCGCAGCAGCCCGCGGGCGTGGGCACGCACCGAGGCCGTGTCGGCCACCGGCAGGGTGCGCGTCGCCGGTTCGGTGGTCAGGGCCATGTCAGCCGTCCTCCCCTCGCACGACGGTGTCGCGGTATGCCGTGCAGCTCGCCATCAGCTCGTGGTGGGTGCCGGTGGCGACCGCCCGGCCGTCCTCGAGGAACACGACCCGGTCGGCCTGGTCGAGCACCAACGGACTGGCGGTCATGACGACGGTGGTGCGCCCGGCCCGGGCCCGGGCCAGCCGCCCGGCGATGCGCGCCGCGGTGTGGGCGTCGACCGCGCTGGTCGGCTCGACGAGGACGAGCGTGTCGGCCCCGGTGAGCAGCGCGCGGGTCAGGGCCAGCCGCTGGCGCTGGCCGCCGGAGAACGAGCGGCCGCGCTCCTCGACCTCGCTGTCCAGGCCGTCGGGCAGCGCCTCGAGCACGTCCTCGCCGCTGGCCACGGACAGCGCCGCGAGGATCGCGTCGTCGTCGTGGCGCCCGCGGGGGTCGAGCTCGTCTCGCAGGGTGCCGGTGAACAGCCTCGGGTCGGTCTCGCTGACCACGATCCGCCGGCGCACCGTCGCCAGGGGCAGGTCGGCCAGGGCCACTCCATCGAGGTGGGCGGGGGTGCGGGTGCGGCCGAAGCGGCCGAGGCGGTCGGCCAGGGCCGAGGACTCCTCCGGCCGGGCGGTGACCACCGCGGTCAGGGTGCCGGGCTCGATGGTGACCCCGCTGGCGGGGTCGACGAGCGCGGCGTCGGCGGGGGGCTCGGGCACGGATGCGGCACCCGGGGCGGGGTCGGCGTGGTCGGGCTCGACCGAGAGCACGCGGATGATCTTGCGGGCCCCGATGAAGGCGCGGGTGGCCCGGTCGGCGAACTCGGTCGCGGTGCGCAGCGGGATGACCAGGAAGGCGGAGTAGCCGTAGAAGGCGACCAGGTCACCGGGGCTGATCGTGCCCTCGAGCGCGAACCGCGCGCCCAGCCAGGTGACCAGCACGACGAAGACCCCCGGCAGCAGCACCTGGGCGGCGTCCAGCGCGGCCTGCACGCCGGCGACGTTGACGCCGACCCGGCGCACCTGCTGCGACTGCGCCTCGTAGCGGCGCAGGAACGTCTGCTCCCCGCCGATGCCGCGCAGCACCCGCAGGCCGGCGACGGTGTCGGCGCCGAGCGTGGTCAGACGACCGGACTCCTCGCGCTGGGCGGCCTGGCGCTTCTGGAGCGGCCGCAGGATGAACGACAGGGACGCCACGAGGACGGGCACCCCCAGCAGCACCAGCAGGCCGAGCGGCCGGCTCGTGCCGAGCAGCACGACGGCGACGACGACGTAGGACACGATCGCGCCCGCGAAGCGGGCGGTCACGTCGTACAGCCCACCGAGGCGCATCGAGTCGGAGGCGACCGTCGCGACCACCTCGCCGGTCGGCATGGTGCGCGGGAGGGCCTCGCCGGTGTCGGCGCCCTTGTAGCCGATGAGCTGCACGGACCGGAAGGAGGAGCGCAGCCAGTTCTCCACGGCGAAGCGGTGCCGGGCGGCGCCGGCGCCGGCCCCGATGGCGCCGAGCAGCAGGATCACCCCGCCCCACAGCAGCAGGCGGGAGGTGTCGTGGCTGATGATGCCCTCGTCGATGCCGCGGCTGACCGCCAGCGGCAGCAGGGCCTGGCTGACCATCCAGACCACGCCGAAGCAGATGCCGCACAGGAGGGTGCGCCACTGTCCCCGGGCGATCCACCACAGGAGTCGGGCCGGGCTGCGCAGGTCGGGAGTGCCGGGGTCGGCGTAGGGAAGCTGCTGCATCAGGGGATCCACGGTATGGGTCGGCACTGACGCCCGGACACCGATTTTCGGCGTGCGCGAGGGGGTGGTGGCATGGCCCGATGGGACGACATCAAGGACGGTTGAGGTCGAGCCCGCCATGCGGTCGCGGGGCGTCCAGCCGCGTCACCTAGCCTGAGGTCGTGCTGCGGACCGCCCTACGACCCCGCTGGCTGGGGCTGTTGGCCCTGGTCGTGGTCGTCATGGTCACCTTCACGATGCTCGGCCTGTGGCAGCTCAACGTCGCCCGCGACAGGGGCCGCGCCGAGGCGGTCAAGGCCGCTCCGAAGCGTCCGGTCGCTGAGCTCACCACGGTCGTGCAGCCGCAGGCGCAGTTCCCCGCCGACGGCTCCGGCCGCCGGGTCACCGCCACCGGCCGGTACAACGCGGCGGGGCAGGTCCTCGTGACCCCTCGCCTGCTCGACGGCAGGCGCGGCTACTGGGTCGTCACGCCCCTTGTGGTGGACCGCACCGGGGCGCGTCTGGCGGTCGTGCGCGGGTTCGTCACCGACCCTGCCGCGGCGACCCGGCCCCCGGCCACCGGCCCGGTGACGGTCACCGGGAGCCTGGCCCCGGCGGAGTCGCCCACCGCGGGCGCCGCGCTCCCGGCCGGCCAGCTCGGCTCGGTCGACCTCGCGGACCTGGTGAACCAGTGGGGCGGGCAGATCTACAACGCGTTCGTCTTCGCCACCGCCGAGCGGCCTGACGTCACGACCGGGACGACCGGCACGGCGGGGATCGTCCGGGTGCCGCCGCCCCCGCCGGCCGGCGGGGGGCTGGCACTGCGCAACGCGGGATACGCCGTGCAGTGGTGGGTCTTCGCGCTCTTCGCCCTCTACATGTGGTGGAGGATGGTGCG
>NZ_JBTCWL010000032.1:0-40670 GCF_054325275.1 Oryzihumus sp. | reverse complement strand
GAGGCCACCCGGCACGTGCCCGACGACCGCACGATCGTGGTCGAGCGGTTCCGCGACGAGCTCGGCGACTGGCGGGTGGCCGTGCACTCCCCCTTCGGGGCGCAGGTGCACGCACCGTGGGCGCTGTGCGTCTCGGCGCGGATGCGGGAGCGGTTCGGCGTCGACGTGCAGGCGATGCACGGCGACGACGGCATCGTCTTCCGCCTGCCCGACATCGAGCTCGAGGGCGAGCACGGCGGGGCGGTGGGCGCCGAGCTGCTCGCCCTGGTCGCGCTCGAGCCCGACGAGGTGCACGACCTCGTGACCACCGAGATCGGCGGCTCGGCCCTGTTCGCGTCCCGGTTCCGCGAGTGCGCAGCCCGGGCGCTGCTGCTGCCCCGCCGCCGGCCGGACCGACGCCAGGCGCTCTGGCAGCAGCGCCAGCGCGCCGCGCAGCTGCTGGAGGGGGCCAGCAAGTACGCCTCGTTCCCGATCATCCTCGAGACCGTGCGCGAGTGCGTCCAGGACGTGTTCGACGTGCCGGGTCTGGTGTCGCTCATGGGCGACCTGCGCTCCCGGTCGGTGCGGATGGTCGAGGTGGAGACGACGACCCCGTCGCCGTTCGCCCGGTCGCTGCTGTTCGGCTACGTCGCCCAGTTCCTCTACGAGGGCGACTCCCCGCTGGCCGAGCGCCGCGCCGCGGCCCTGGCCCTCGACCCCACCCTGCTGGCCGAGCTGCTCGGCCGGGGCGAGGGCGCCGCCCTGCGCGACCTGCTGGACCCGGCCGAGCTGGCCCGCACCGAGGCCGAGCTGCAGCGCCTGGCCGAGGGGCGCCGGGCGCGCGACGCCGAGGACGTCGCCGACCTGGTCCGGGTGCTCGGGGCGCTACCGCTCACCGCGATCCACGAGCGCTGCGTCGAGGGCACGACCGCCAAGGAGCTCTCCGGCTGGCTGGTCGACCTCGAGAGCGACCGGCGGCTCATCCGGGTCCGCATCGCCGGCGAGGAGCGCTGGGCCGCGATCGAGGACGCCGGTCGCCTTCGCGACGCCCTGGGGGCGGCCGTGCCGGTGGGCGTGCCCGAGGTGTTCCTGGAGCCGGTCCCCGACCCCCTGGGCGACCTGGTGGCGCGCTACGCCCGCACGCACGGGCCGTTCACCCTGCACGACGTGGCCACCTGGTTCGGGCTGGGCACCGCCGTGGTCGGCACCGCGGTGCAGCGTCTCGTCGGCGCCGGCCGGATGGTCGAGGGCGAGCTGCGGCCGGTGGAGTCCGGCGGCGGCCAGCACGGCACCGACTACTGCGACGCCGAGGTGCTGCGGACCCTGCGCCGCCGGTCCCTGGCAGCCCTGCGCGCCGAGGTCGAGCCGGTGCCGCCGGTCGACCTGGCCCGCTTCCTGCCCGCCTGGCAGGGCGTCGGCGCCGGCCTGCGGGGCACCGAGGGGGTGCTGCGGGCGGTGGAGCAGCTCGCGGGGGCGGTCCTGCCGGCCAGCGCGGTCGAGACGCTCGTGCTGCCCGCGCGGGTCGCCGACTACTCCCCTGCGCTGCTCGACGAGCTGACCGCCTCGGGCGAGGTCCTCTGGCGCGGGCACGCGGCCCTGCCCGGCGACGACGGCTGGGTGTCCCTGCACCTGGCCGAGACCGCCCACCTGACGCTGGCCCCTACCGGCGAGGAGCTCGAGCTGACCGCCGGGCACCAGTCCGTCCTCGACGCCCTGGCCGGCGGCGGCGCCTTCTTCTTCCGCACCCTCGCCGACGCCGTGGGAGGCACCGACGATGCGGCCCTGACCCAGCTCCTGTGGGACCTGGTGTGGGCGGGGCACGTCACCAACGACACGCTCACCCCGCTGCGGGCGCTGCTCTCCGGCGGGCGCACGGCCCACAAGCCCCGCCGCACGGCCCCCCGCTCGACCCGCTACTCCGGCCGGGCCGGCTCGCTCGGCGCGCTGTCGGGACGCCGGCCGGCGACCGGGCGGCCCGCGCTGCCCGCCCGGTCGGGTCCCCCGACCGCCGCCGGACGCTGGTCGCTGCTGCCGCCGGTCGAGCCCGACGCCACGGTGCGGTCCTACGCCACGGCCGAGGTGCTGCTCGACCGCTACGGCGTCGTGACCCGCGGGTCGGTGGTGGCCGAGGGCGTGAGCGGCGGCTTTGCCGGGGTCTACCGCGTGCTCGCTGCCGCCGAGGAGTCCGGCCGCGTGCGCCGGGGCTACTTCGTCGAGGGCCTGGGCGCGGCGCAGTTCGCCACCACCGGTGCGGTCGACAGGCTCCGCGCCTTCAGCCGGCCGCTGCCCGAGGTGTCAGCCCCCGCCATGCCCGAGTGGGAGACGCCCCTGAGCGGTGGCTCCGACTGGGCCGGTCCCGGGTCCGGGTCGCGCCCGGGTGCCGCCGGCAGCCGGCCCGGGTTCGGCGACGCCGGGGCGCGCCGGGGTCCCGGAGCACACCGGCCAGGAGCCCGTGGGCCTGCCGGCCCGTCCGCCGTGGTCCTCGCCGCCTCCGACCCGGCCAACCCCTACGGCGCGGCGCTGTCCTGGCCCGAGCGGGCCGGCGACGCGGGCGGCCACAAGCCCGGGCGCAAGGCGGGGGCACTCGTGGTCCTCGTCGACGGCTCCCTGGCCATCTACGTCGAGCGCGGCGGCAAGACGCTGCTGTCCTGGACCGAGGAGCTTCCGGTGCTGCAGGCGGCCGCCGACGCGCTGGCGCTGGCCGTGCGCGAGGGAGCGTTGGGGCGGCTGACCGTCGAGAAGGCCGACGGTGGCTCGCTCCTCGGCTCCGACCACCCGCTGGCCGCTGCGCTGGCCGAGGCCGGCTTCCATGCCACCCCCCGCGGCCTGCGCCTGCGGCGGTGAGGTCTCGCCATGCCTGAGGGCGACACTGTCTGGCGCACCGCCCACCGCCTCGACCAAGCCCTGGCGGGGTCACCCCTGCTGGTGGCCGACCTGCGCTGGCCCTCACTGGCGACGACCGACCTGCGCGGCGCGACCACGCTCGAAGTCATCAGCCGCGGCAAGCACATCCTGCAGCGGCTGGACACCGGCCGTACGCTGCACAGCCACCTGCGCATGGAGGGGCAATGGCGGGTCGAGGCCACCCCGCAGGTCACCGGGCGCCAGCTCGCCGGCGACCGCGTGCGGGCTGTCCTCGGCACCGCCGACTGGACCGCGCTGGGACTGCGCCTGGGCATGCTCGACCTCGTGCCGACCGCGGAGGAGCGCACGCTGGTGGGCCACCTGGGCCCGGACCTGCTCGGGCCGGACTGGGACGCCGCGCTGGCCGTGGCCAACCTGCGCCGTGAGCCGGGACGGGCGCTGGGGGCCGCGCTGCTGGACCAGCGCAACCTGGCCGGCATCGGCACCCTGTGGGCGGCCGAGTCACTGTTCCTCGAGGGCCTGCACCCCTGGACGCCGGTGGGCGAGGTCGATGACGCGGCGCTCGCCGGCGTGGTCGAGCGCGCCCACCGGCTGCTCGGCGCCAGCCGGCACCAGGCGGTGCAGACGAGCACCGGCAGCACCCGCCGCGGCGAGACCAGCTACGCCCACGCCCGCTCGGGTCGGCCGTGCCGGCGCTGCGGTGGCAGCATCCGGGTGGCCATGATCGGCGAACCGTCGCAGGAGCGCACGATGTTCTACTGCCCGGGATGCCAGGGCGGGCTGGGACCGACCGACGACGGCGGGCCGCAGCGACCGCTGGGGTCGGGCCCACGGCAGACTCGTGCGGGCTACCGCCCCCGCTGAGTCGCGCCGAGCTGGAAGCGGAGCTGGACGTTGTTGCCCCTTCAGCAGACCTGAAGGGGCAACAAGGTCCAGCTGGGAGGATTCTGGCAGCGCCGGCGCGTCAGGCGGCGGAGGCGGAGACCAGGCGGCCGGAGATCCGGGTGACCGGCAGCGCGACCGGGGCGTTGACCGCCTCGGACTCGGCGACGCGGTCGGAGACGTGGCTGAGCACCTGCGACAGCGGGAGGTTCAGCGCCCCGCAGATCGAGGCCAGCAGCTCGGATGACGCTTCCTTCTCACCGCGCTCCACCTCGCTGAGGTAGCCGAGGGAGACCGAAGCCGACGCGGAGACCTCGCGCAGGGTGCGCCCCTGGGCCTGGCGCTGCTCGCGGAGCACGTCACCGAGTTCACGACGAAGCAAGATCATGACGCCTCCTCCACTTGGCTCGGACTTGCGATGTTGCCCCACGGTACCGCGAGGGGTCGGTCCCGCGCCTGCGGGATGGTGGCTTTGCCGCACGTCAGGCTCAACCCGCCGGAGGGGGTGCATCTTCCCCGGCCCGCCCGCCGCCGCCCCCGGGACGGGCGGACAGCTCGTCCTCGTCGAGCATCTCCTGGGCCAGCAGGTCCAGCACGGCCGCCACCGACCGGCGCCGGATCTCGGCGCGCGAGCCGGTCAGGGACAGTGCCTGCACCCGGGTCGTGCGCGGGCCGGCGACGGCCACGAACACCGTGCCCACGGCCTTGCCCTCGGAAGGCTCGGGGCCGGCCACACCGGTGGTCGCCAGGCCGTAGGTCGCGCCCAGCCGCTCGCGCGCCGCGCACGCCATCTGCTCGGCCACCCCGGCATCCACCGCCCCGCGCGAGGCCAGCAGCCCGGCGTCGACACCAAGGACCGAGGCCTTGACCTCCACGCTGTAGGCCACCACGCCGCCGCGCAGGACCAGCGACGACCCCGGCACGTCGGTGAGGGCGCCGGCGACCAGGCCACCGGTGAGCGACTCCGCCGTGGCCACGGTCAGGCCCCGGCCGGTGAGCCGGCCCACCAGGTCGGCGCACACGGCATACACCTCGGGGCCGACCACGCCACCCTCGCTCACGGCGACTCGTGACCGCTCGCCGCGGCGCGATCGGCGGCCTCAGCCGCCTTCGCTGCCTCACGCTCGGCGCGCCGGGCGCGCTTGGCGGCCGCGCGCGGGCTCGTCTGGCGCAGGGTCAGCGCCCGCGCGACGTAGTCGACGCCGGTCACGACCGTGACGATGACGGCCAGGGCCATGGCGACCACCGCAACGTCGTGCCACGCACCGGACAGCGGCAGCACGTAGAGGGCGATGGCGACCGCCTGCACGCCCGTCTTGAGCTTGCCGCCGCGGCTGGCCGGGATCACGCCGTGCCGGATGACGAAGAACCGCAGGACGGTGATGCCGAGCTCGCGGGCGAGGATGACGATGGTCACCCACCACGGCAGCTCGTCGAGCAGGGACAGCCCGACCAGGGCCATGCCCACCAGCGCCTTGTCGGCGATCGGGTCGCTGACCTTCCCGAAGTCGGTGACCAGGCCGCGGCGCCGGGCGATGTCCCCGTCGATGCGGTCGGTCAGCAGGGCCACCCCGAACACCAGCGCCGCGGCGATCCGCCACTTGGCCTGCGTGCCGTGGTCCAGCAGCAGGAGCCAGCCGAACAGCGGGACCAGCAGGATGCGCAGGACCGTCAGCGCGTTGGCGATGTTCCAGGCGCTGGGCTGCTGCTCCGGCTCCCCGAGGACGACCGGCTCGTCCGGGTCGGGCGCGGGGCCCTCCGGCGTGGGCAGCGCCGCGTTCACACCGGCTCCGCGACCAGGTCGATGCCCTCGGTCGCGACGACCCGGGCGGTGACCAGGTCGCCGACCGCGGGGGTGGGGGCGCCGTCCGCGAGCTCGAGCAGGGTGACACCGTCGACGTCGGGGCCCTGGTGGGCCGCACGACCGGAGACCTCCTCGTCGTCGACCTCCTCCACGAGGACCTCGACCACCTCACCGAGGCGCTCCTCGGCGCGCTGGATGTTCAGCTCCTCCACCAGCGAGGTGAAGTGGGTCAGGCGCTCGGCCACGACGTCCTCGGGCAGCTTGCCGTCGTAGGTCTCGGCCTCGGTGCCGTCCTCGTCGGAGTATCCGAACACCCCGGTGACGTCGAGCCGTGCCGCGGTGAGGAAGGCCTCGAGCTCGGCGACGTCCTGCTCGGTCTCGCCGGGGAAGCCGACGATGACGTTGGAGCGGATCCCGGCCTGAGGCGCCCGCGCACGCACCTGGTCGATGAGGTCGAGGAAGGCCTGCCGCGAGCCGAACCGGCGCATCCGGCGCAGCAGCGACTCGCTGGCGTGCTGGAAGGAGATGTCGAAGTAGGGCACGACCCCGGGCGTGGAGGCCATGACGTCCAGCAGGTCCATGCGGATCTCGGCGGGCTGCAGGTAGGACACCCGCACCCGCTCGATCCCGTCGACGGCCACCAGCTCGGGCAGCATCGTGTCCAGCAGCCGCAGGTCGCCGAGGTCCTTGCCGTAGGACGTGGAGTTCTCGCTGACGAGGAAGATCTCCTTGACCCCCTGCTCGCCCAGCCACCGGGCCTCGGCCAGCACGTCGGAGGGTCGGCGCGAGACGAAGGCCCCGCGGAACATGGGGATCGCGCAGAACGCGCAGCGCCGGTCGCAGCCGGAGGCGATCTTCAGCGGCGCCCAGGGCCGGCCGTCGAGCCGGGCCCGGATGACCCGCGGCCCGCTGGCGGGCACCGGGCCCTCGATCGTCACGGTCTCGGGGACGCGCACCTCGGGAGCCGAGCCGTGGCCGGGCAGGGCCACCGAGCCCGCGCCCTCCTGGCGGCTGGCCGGGGACAGCGGCAGCAGCCGCCGGCGGTCCGAGGGGGTGTGTGAGGCGGGCTTGTGACCGTTGAGGATGGCCGAGAGGTGGCCGGACATGTCGGCGTAGGAGTCGAAGCCAAGCACGGCGTCGGCCTCGGGCAGCTGGGAGGCGAGCTGCTCGCCATACCGCTCGGCCAGGCACCCCACCGCGACCACGGCCTGGGTGCGGCCCTCCCCCTTGAGGTCGGAGGCTTCGAGCAGGGCGTCGATCGAGTCCTTCTTGGCCTGCTCGACGAACCCACACGTGTTCACCACGGCGACGTCGGCCTCGGCGGCGTCGTCCACCAGAGTCCAGCCTTCGGAGGCCAGCCGGCCGGCCAGCTCCTCGGAGTCGACCTCGTTGCGGGCGCACCCGAGCGTCACCAGGGCAACGCTGCGCGCAGGGGAAGGGGCAGGGGAGGTCATGCCCTCACCATAGTTGGGCTGCGGTTGAATGACCGCATGCCGGACTCCACCGCGACCGTTGCCCGCGTGACCGAGCTGCTGCGCCGCCACCCCCTCGTGGACGGGCACAACGACCTGCCGTGGGAGGCCCGCGAGCAGACCGGCTACGACTTCGACCGGCTCGACATCGGCGGCGACGTGGCCACGACCTGCACCGACGTGCCCCGGCTGCGGGCCGGCGGCGTCGGCGCCCAGTTCTGGTCGGTCTTCGTGCCCAGCAGCCTGCAGAACGACGCGGCGGTGGTCGCCACCCTCGAGCAGGTCGACGCGGTGCACCAGATGGTCGGCCGGTATGCCGGTGAGCTGGGTTTCGCACGCACCGCGGACGAGGTGGAACGCGTCTTCGCCTCCGGCCGGATCGCCTCGCTCATGGGCGCCGAGGGCGGCCACTCGATCGGGTGCTCGCTGGCCGCGCTGCGGATGCTCTACGTCCTCGGCGTGCGCTACATGACGCTGACGCACAACGACAACGTGCCGTGGGCCGACTCGGCCACCGACGAGCCGGTCCTCGGCGGGCTGTCGTCGTTCGGCGTCGAGGTGGTCCGGGAGATGAACCGCCTGGGGATGCTGGTGGACCTGTCCCACGTCTCGGCGGACACGATGCGTGACGCGCTCAAGGCCACCGAGGTGCCGGTCATCTTCAGCCACTCCTCGGCGCGGGCGGTGTGCGACGTGCCGCGCAACGTGCCCGATGACGTCCTGACCTCGCTGCGGGCCAACAACGGCGTGTGCATGGTGACCTTCGTGCCGGAGTTCGTCTCCCCCGTCGTGGCCGCCTGGCGCCGGGAGGCCGCAGCCGCCGCGGCCGAGGTCGGCGTGAAGTCGACCGATTACGAGGCGTTCCGGGCGTTCACCCGCGAGTACCGGCTGGCCCACCCCAAGCCGTCGGCCGCCCTCGAGGACGTCGTCGCCCACTGCGAGCACGTGCGCGAGGTGGCCGGGATCGACCACGTCGGGATCGGCGGCGACTACGACGGCACCGAGACCTACCCAGTCGGCCTGGAGGACGTCAGCGGCTACCCGCGCCTGCTGGCCGCGCTGGCCGACCGCGGCTGGTCCGACGAGGACCTGGCCAAGCTCGCCGGCGGCAACGTGCTGCGGGTGATGCGTGACGCCGAGGCCGGCGCCCGGGAGCTGCAGGAGACCCGCGGGCCCAGCCTCGCGACATACCACGGGCTGGACCGCCCCGGGAGCTGACGCAGCGCCTGGAACCTTGCGAACCAGCAGGTTCCGGGCCGGCATCAAGAACGCGTCAAGGCGCATCAGCGGTGCGTCAACGGCGGGTTGTCCCGCGTGGGTGCGGGTCTGTACTGAGGGTGTGACAGAGAACCTCGTCGCCGGGATCATCGCCGGCGCCCTCATCGTGTACCTCGTGTACGCCCTCATCAGGCCGGACAAGTTCTGATGGGGACGACACTCAGCGGACTGCTGACCATCGGACTGCTCGTCGTGGCCCTCGCCGTCGTCCATGTGCCCCTCGGCAACTGGATGGCGCGCGTGTTCACCGACGAGAGGCACTGGCGCGTCGAGCGGCTGCTCTACCGGGCCGTCGGGGTGAACCCGTCGGCCGAGCAGCGCTGGACGACCTACGCGATGTCGGTCCTGGCCTTCGCCTTCGCCGGCTTCCTGCTGCTGTTCGTGCTGATCCTGGCCCAGCTGCGCCTGCCGCTGGCCCGTGGCGCCACCGGCATGCACGTGGACACGGCCTTCAACACCGCGATCTCGTTCGTGACCAACACGAACTGGCAGGCCTACTCCGGCGAGACCGGGGTGACCGCGGTGACCCAGGCGCTGGGCCTGACCGTGCAGAACTTCGCCTCCGCCGCCACGGGCCTCGCGGTCGTGGTGGCCCTCATCCGTGGCCTGGTCCGGGTCGGTACCGACCGGCTCGGCAACTTCTGGGTCGACCTGACCCGGGCGACCACGCGGATCCTGCTGCCTCTCGCGGCGGTCGCGGCCGTCGTGCTGATCATCGGTGGCGCGATCCAGAACCTTGATGCTGCGACCACGGTTCACACTCTCTCTGGCGGCAAGCAGGTGATCGAGGGCGGCCTGGTCGCCTCGCAGGAGTCGATCAAGGAGCTCGGCACGAACGGCGGCGGCTTCTTCAACGCCAACTCCGCTCACCCGTTCGAGAACCCCAACGCCCTGACCAACGTCTTCGAGATCTTCCTGCTCCTGGCCATCCCCTTCTCGCTGCCCCGCACCTACGGCGTCATGGTCGGCGACCGCCGTCAGGGCTACGCCGTCCTGGGCCTGATGGGCACCCTGTGGGCGACCGTGATCGGTCTCACGCTGTGGGCCGAGACGCACGCCGCGCACGCCGTGACCGCGGCGATGGAGGGCAAGGAGCAGCGCTTCGGCGTGTGGAGCTCCTCGATCTTCGCCGTGTCCACGACGGGAACCTCGACCGGTGCGGTCAACTCCTTCCACGAGAGCTACAGCCCGCTCGGCGGCGGCCTGCTGGCCCTGCACATGCTGCTCGGCGAGATCTCCCCCGGTGGCGTCGGATCGGGCCTCGCGAGCGCCCTGATCATCGTCGCCCTGTCGGTCTTCATCGCCGGGCTGATGGTCGGTCGCACCCCGGAGTGGCTGGGCAAGACCATCGGGCGCAAGGAGATCACCCTCGCCGCCCTGACCACCCTCGTCATGCCGGTCCTCGTGCTGGCCGGGACCGGCCTCGCCCTGGCCCTGCCGGGCAGCCGCGCCGCCCTGCTCGCCACAGGACCGCACGGCCTGACGGAAATGCTCTACAACTACGCCTCGGCGTCCAACAACAACGGCAGCGCGTTCGCCGGCATGACCGCAGACAGCCCGTTCTTCAACATCACCCTCGGGGTGTGCATGGTCCTGGGCCGGTTCCTGCCGATCGTGCTGATCCTGGCCCTCGCCGGGTCACTGGCCGCCCAACAGCGGCGCCCCGTCACCGCCGGCACCATGCCCACGCACACGCCGTTGTTCGTCAGCCTGCTCGTCGGCATCGCCGTCATCGTGGCCGGCCTGACCTTCTTCCCCGCCCTCGCCCTCGGACCGATTGCTGAGGCCCTCGCATGAACCGCCACACCCTCGTGGCCACCATCCCGCAGGCGTTCGTCAAGCTCGACCCACGCCACCTGTTCCGCAGCCCCGTTATCTTCGTGGTCTGGGTGGGCTCACTGTGCACCACCGTCCTGTCTGTGCTGCACCCCTCGACCTTTGCGATCTCCATCACCGTGTGGCTGTGGATCACCGTCCTGTTCGCCAACTATGCCGAGGCCGTGGCCGAGGGCCGCGGCAAGGCCCAGGCCGCCACGCTGCGCAAGGCGCGCAAGGAGACCGTGGCGCGGCGCCTGCTGCCCGACGGCAGCACCGAGACGGTGGCCGGCTCCGAGCTGCGGATCGGCGACCGCGTGATCGTGGAGGCCGGCGAGGTCATCCCGGGTGACGGGGACGTCGTCGACGGCGTGGCCACGGTGGACGAGTCCGCCATCACCGGTGAGTCCGCACCGGTGATCCGCGAGTCAGGCGGTGACCGGTGCGCGGTGACCGGCGGCACCACGGTGCTCTCGGACCGGATCGTGGTGCAGGTCGCCACCAAGCCGGGCGAGACCTTCCTGGACCGGATGATCTCCCTGGTCGAGGGCGCCTCACGGCAGAAGACCCCGAACGAGATCGCGCTCAACATCCTGCTCGTGGTGCTGACGATCATCTTCCTGGTCACCGTCATGGCGATCCAGCCGCTGGCCGCCTACTCCGGCCGGGAGCAGTCGATCATCGTGCTCGTCGCGCTGCTGGTCTGCCTCATCCCGACCACGATCGGCGCGCTGCTGTCGGCGATCGGCATCGCCGGCATGGACCGCCTCGTCCAGCACAACGTGCTGGCGATGTCGGGCCGCTCGGTCGAGGCCGCCGGCGACGTCTCCACCCTGCTGCTGGACAAGACCGGCACGATCACCCTCGGCAACCGGCACGCGACCGAGATCGTCACGGTCGGCGAGGCGACGAACACCGAGCTGGCCCACGCGGCATACCTGGCCTCGCTCGCCGACGGGACGCCCGAGGGGCGGTCCATCGTGGACCTCACCCGCACGCACCTGTCCGGGCAGGACGCGGTCTCCGCCGAGCAGCTAGCCACCGAGGGTGCGCAGTTCATCGACTTCAGCGCGGCTACCCGCATGAGCGGGGTCGACCTGCCCTCGGGGACGCAGATCCGCAAGGGTGCCACCACGTCGGTCTCGCAGTGGGTGCTCGAGAGCGGCGCCCGGGTGCCGGCCGAGCTGCAGACCGTCGTCGACCGGATCAGCCAGAACGGCGGCACCCCGCTGGTGGTCGCGCAACGCGTCGGCGACGGGCCGGCCTGTGTGCTCGGCGTCGTCCACCTCAAGGACGTCGTCAAGCAGGGCATGCGCAAGCGGTTCCGGGAGCTGCGGGCCATGGGCATCCGCACCGTGATGATCACCGGTGACAACCCACTCACGGCCGCGGCCATCGCCAAGGAGGCCGGCGTCGACGACTTCCTCGCCGAGGCCACGCCCGAGGACAAGATGGCCCTGATCAAGAAGGAGCAGGAGGGCGGCCGCCTCGTGGCCATGATGGGCGACGGCACCAACGACGCCCCGGCCCTGGCGCAGGCCGACGTCGGCGTCGCGATGAACACCGGCACGTCGGCGGCCAAGGAGGCCGGCAACATGGTCGACCTCGACTCCGACCCCACCAAGCTCATCGAGGTCGTGGCGATCGGCAAGCAACTGCTCATCACCCGCGGTGCGCTGACGACGTTCTCCATCGCCAACGACGTCGCCAAGTACTTCGCGATCATCCCCGCGATGTTCCTGGCGGTCTTCCCGGGGCTGAACGGCATCAACGTGATGCGGCTGCACAGCCCCCAGTCGGCGATGCTCTCCGCGGTCATCTTCAACGCCCTCATCATCGTGGCGCTGATCCCGTTGGCCCTGAAGGGAGTCCGCTACCGACCGGTGGGGGCTGGCGCGATGCTCCGGCGCAACCTGTTGATCTACGGGCTCGGCGGCGTCATCGCCCCGTTCGTCGGCATCAAGCTCATCGACCTGTTCATCTCGCACCTCCCCGGATTGGGCTGATCTGCCATGACGTTCATGCGACAGCTGGGCGCCTCCGCCCGGATGATGCTGCTGCTCACCCTGCTCCTCGGGGCCATCTACCCCGCAGCCATCTGGGGGGTCGGCCAGGTCGTGCGGCCGTCGGCTGCCAATGGCTCCCTCGTGGAGCACGGCGGGCACGTGGTCGGGTCCAGCCTGATCGGCCAGACCTTCACCGGACCCCAGTGGTTCCAGGGCCGCCCGTCTGCCGTCGACTACAGCGGCGACGCCAGCGCGGCGTCCAACCTGCCCGCCGACGACCCACGGCAGGTCAAGGCGGTGGCCGAGCGCAAGGCCGCCCTGCTCAAGGCCAACCCGCAGGCCACCGGCGCCATCCCTGCCGACGCGCTGACCGCCTCGGGCAGCGGGCTGGACCCGCACATCTCGGTCGCGTACGCGCTCTGGCAGGTTCCGCGGGTCGCCGCGGCGCGGCACCTGTCAGCGGAGCAGGTGCGCACGCTCGTGGACGAGCACACCCAGGGCCGGTCCCTCGGCTTCCTCGGCCAGCCGCGGGTCAACGTCCTCGAGCTCAACGTCGCCCTCGCGTCGCTCGGCTCCCGGTGACCCGAACCGACCGTATGCCGCGACCCGCCGCCGCCTCGTGCGCGCGGCGGGTCGCCGGTTAGGGCGAGAATCAAGCCATGGCACGAGGCACACTGCGCATCTACCTCGGGGCAGCCCCCGGGGTGGGCAAGACCGTGGCCATGCTCTCGGAGGCGCACCGGCGCCGGGATCGCGGCACCGACGTCGTGATCGGCCTGGTCGAGACTCACGGGCGCAGCTTCACCGCCCAGCTGCTCGAGGGCCTCGAGCGCATCCCGACCCGGGAGATCGAGTACCGCGGGGCCACCTTCCGCGAGCTGGACGTGGACGCGGTCATCGCCCGCCGGCCCCGGGTCGTCCTCATCGACGAGCTGGCGCACACCAACGTGCCCGGATCGCGGCACACCAAGCGCTGGGAGGACATCGAGGACGTCCTGGACGCCGGCATCGACGTGATCTCGACGGTGAACATCCAGCACCTGGAGTCGCTCAACGACGTCACCGAGGCGATCACGGGGGTCCGCCAGCGGGAGACCGTGCCCGACGACGTGGTGCGCGCGGCGGACCAGATCGAGCTGGTCGACATGTCCCCGGAGGCGCTCCGGCGCCGGATGGCCCACGGCAACATCTACGCCGCGGAGAAGGTCGACGCGGCCCTGTCCAACTACTTCCGGGTGGGCAACCTCTCGGCGCTGCGCGAGCTGGCGCTGGTGTGGTTGGCGGATCGCGTCGACGAGGCCCTGGAGCGCTACCGCCACGACCAGGGCATCTCCGAGACCTGGCCGGCCCGCGAGCGCGTCGTCGTCGCCCTGACCGGCGGCCCGGAGTCCGACGCGCTGCTGCGCCGCGGAGCCCGGATCGCCTCCGCCGGCGCCGGCGGGGAGCTGGTCGCGGTCTACGTGGCTCGCTCCGACGGCCTGGTCGGCGCGAGCCTGGAGCAGCTGGCCGAGCAGCGCCGGCTGACCGCCGAGCTCGGCGGCACGTTCCACACCGTGACCGGCGACGACGTGGCCGAGGCGGTCCTGGAGTTCGCTCGCGGCGTCAACGCCAGCCAGATCGTCCTGGGGGTCAGCCGGCGTGGGCGGCTCCAGTCACTCCTGAGCCGCGGCGTCGGAGAGTCCGTCATCGCGGAGTCCGGCGACATCGACGTGCACATCGTCAGCCACGGCTACCGGCGCCGGGGCCTCGACCAGGTGCTGCCCGACTGGACGGTGGGCCGACGGAGGACGATCAGCGCCTGGGTGATCTCGGCGCTCGGACTGCCGTTGTTGACGTGGGCCCTGGCCTCGACCCGCGAGCACCATGACCTGCCGCTCGAGATGCTGCTCTACCTGGCCCTGACCGTGGCCACAGCCCTGGTCGGGGGGATCTGGCCGGCCCTCTTCTCGGCCATCGTCGGGAGCCTGCTGCTCAACTACTACTTCGCCCCGCCGCTGCACACCTTCACGATCGACAACCCCGGCAACGCCCTGGCTGTCCTGGTCTTCGTCCTGGTCGCCGCCTCGGTGGCCTCCGTCGTACACATCAGCGCGCTGCGGGCCAGCAAGGCGCTGGCCGCCCAGCAGGAGTCCCGCATCCTCGCCCAGCTGGCCCACTCGCTGCTGGGCACGCCCGAGCAGCTGCCCACCCTGCTGGAGCAGGCCCGCGACACGTTCTCCATGCGCACCGCCGCTGTGGTGCGGCGGGCCTCGGTGCGTGACCCGTGGGAGGTGCTGGCCGCCACCGAGGGCTTCGACGTGGCGTTGGTCGAGGGCGCCGAGGTGCGCTCCCGGGTCAACGACACGACGTTCCTGGTGATGACCGGTCGGGTGCCCCCTGCCAGCCAGGGCCGGCTGGTCTCCGCGTTCGCCTCCCACGCCGCGGCGATCCTCACCCGCGAGGAGCTGGTGGAGGAGGCCCGGGCGGCCGGCGCGCTCGCCAAGGACAACCGCACCCGCACCGCGTTGCTCGCGGCCGTCTCGCACGACCTGCGCACCCCGCTGGCGGGCATCAAGGCGGCCGTGTCCAGCCTGCGCCAGACCGACGTCACCTGGTCGGCCGAGGACGAGGCCGAGCTGCTGGAGTCCATCGAGGCGTCCGCGGACCGGCTCAATGCGCTGATCGGCAACCTGCTCGACATGTCCCGCCTGCAGTCCGGCACGGTCGCCCCGCACCTGCAGCCGCTGCACCTCGACGAGGTCGTGGCCCGCACGGTCGCCGCGCTGCCGGACGGCCAGCGTGTGCGCACGTGGATCCCGCACGAGCTGCCGCCGGCCCTGGCCGACGCGGGGCTGCTCGACCGGGTGCTGGCCAACGTGCTGGAGAACGCCCTGCGCCACTCCCCCGGCCGGCAGGAGGTCGTGGTCAACGCCAGCCGGATCGGCGGCCACCTCCAGCTGCGCGTCGTGGACCGCGGCAGCGGGGTCCCGGACAGCGCCAAGGAGGGCATCTTCGCCCCCTTCCAGCGCTTCGGCGACGTGCCTCGCGGCAGCGGCGTCGGGCTGGGACTGGCCGTGGCTCGTGGCCTGGCCGAGGCGATGAACGGATCTTTGACCGCCGAGGACACTCCCGGCGGCGGGCTGACCATCGTGGTCGACCTGCCCGTGGCGGGCGGGCAGCTGGCTGGCCCGACGCCGCCGGGGCAGGCACCGGAGGTCGCCCCGTCCGGGGGCGCCGTGGGCAGGGAGGCCTCATGACGTTCGTGCTGGTGGTCGACGACGAGCCGCAGATCGTGCGCACCCTGACGATCAACCTGCGGGCGCGCGACTATGAGGTCGAGTCCGCCGGCGACGGCCGGTCCGCGCTGCAGGTGATGCAGGAACGCACACCCGACGTGGTGGTGCTCGACCTCGGCCTGCCCGACATGGACGGCGTGCAGGTGCTCCAACAGATCCGGACGTCCTCCCAGGTGCCGGTCGTCGTGCTGTCCGCGCGTCAGGAGTCTGACGACAAGGTGGAGGCGCTCGACGCCGGCGCGGACGACTACGTCACCAAGCCGTTCGGGATGGACGAGTTCCTCGCCCGCATCCGGGCCGCGGTGCGCCGCGGCCCGTCCGACGCCGCCGACGCTCCGGTCGTCACCACTGCCGACTTCACCCTCGACTTCGGCGACCACCGCGCCACCCGAGGCGCGGACGAGGTGCGCCTGACCCCCACCGAGTGGCGGCTCCTGGCCGCCCTGGCGCAAAGTCCCGGCCGGCTGGTCACGCACGCGGAGCTGCTCCGCGCGGCCTGGGGCCCGGCATACGGGCGCGAGTCCAACTACTTGCGCGTCTATGCCAACCAGCTGCGGCGCAAGCTCGAGCCCGACCCCAGCCACCCGCGATACCTCGTCACCGAGCCCGGCATCGGTTACCGGCTCAAGGTCTGAGGCTCAGCGGGCCGGGTGGCTGTCGGCGTACGCCCGGAGCGTCGCGCCCACCTGGGCCGCCAGGGCCACCGCCACGAGCCGCTCGGCGCGGGTGGTCGCCGAGCCCGCCAGCGGCGTCATGAGGAACCGGCCCATGAAGCGCCCGCCGCTCTCGACGACGAGCTCGGTCTCGTCCTCGACCGGCAGCTCGAGGACGTCCGCGTCGAGCGTGGCCGACCCGATGCGCAGCCGGCCGTCGGCCTCGATGCGGGGTCGGCCCAGGCCGGAGTCGTAGACGAAACGGCAGCGATCGAGGTGGAGCACGTCGGCCACGTGGTCGCACGCGGTCTCGACCAGCGAGGAGGGCGAGCTCGTGCCCGCCGAGGCCGCACGGGCGATGGTCTCCAGGCCCTGCAGGTAGCCCTCGCGCCGGGACGCCGCCGCCTGCTGCCGGCGACCCCACTGGGCCACCTCGGTGACGGCGACGCCGACCGCCAGCAGCAGGAGCAGGGTCTCGACGTCGTCGGGTGAGGTGATCGTCAGACGCTGGTAGGGCTGGGTGAGGAAGAAGTCGAACCACACACCCGCGGAGGCTGCCGCCACGATGCCGGGCCAGCGCCGGCCCAGGCTGGCCACCCCGACGACCACGATGACCAGGACCAGCGCCACGCTGGTGTTGGCGACGGTGTCCCGGACCGGGACGGCGAGGAGGCAGACGGCCAACGGCACCACTACGGCCGCCAGCCACAGCAGCCGCTCACGGAGCACGTCACGTGTCATGCCTTCGTTGTAACCCGGGGCGGGTCCGGAGGACAGGGACCTTCGCGTCAACGCCGCGTCAAGGTCGCGTCAAGGCCCCGGGCCGGTATGCCGTGCCCCTCACCCCGGGTGCCGCGGCGGCACCGGGCCGCCGCAGGACCGGGGCCGGGCTCAGTCGCGTCCGGTCAGCGACCAGGCGTCCTCGTCGTCGGCCTCGACCTCTTCGTAGCCCTCGGGGGCCAGCGAGTCACGGGTCGGGCCGCCGAGCGGGGCCGGCGCCTCGGCGGTCTTGGCCTGGTCGAACACCGGCTCGGGGTCGGGCACCTCGTCGCCGCGCATCAGCGCCAGGGTGGTCGGCAGGTCCTCGGCCTTGACGAGCACGTCGCGCGCCTTGGAGCCCTCAGAGGGGCCGACGACGCCACGCGACTCGAGCAGGTCCATGAGCCGGCCGGCCTTGGCGAAGCCGACGCGCAGCTTGCGCTGGAGCATCGAGGTCGACCCGAACTGCGTGGTGACCACCAGCTCGGTCGCCTGCAGCAGCAGGTCGAGGTCGTCGCCGATGTCGTCGTCGACCTGCTTCTTGGCCGCCACGACGGTGACGTCCTCGCGGTAGTTGGGCTTGAGCTGCTCGGTGACGTGGGCGACGACCTGCTCGATCTCGGACTCGGTCACCCACGCGCCCTGGACGCGCATCGGCTTGCTCGCGCCCATCGGCAGGAACAGCGCGTCACCCTGGCCGATGAGCTTCTCGGCGCCCGGCTGGTCCAGCACGACCCGGGAGTCGGCCAGCGAGGAGGTCGCGAACGCCATGCGCGAGGGCACGTTGGCCTTGATCAGGCCGGTGACCACGTCGACCGACGGACGCTGCGTCGCGAGCACCAGGTGGATGCCGGCGGCGCGGGCGAGCTGGGTGATGCGGACGCTCGACTCCTCGACGTCGCGGGGGGCGACCATCATGAGGTCGGCGAGCTCGTCGACGATGACCAGCAGGTAGGGGTAGGGCTGGATCACCCGCTCCGAGCCGGGCAGGGGCTTGACCTTGCCGGCCTTGACCGCCTTGTTGAAGTCGTCGACGTGCTTGTAGCCGAACGCCGCGAGGTCGTCGTAGCGGGTGTCCATCTCGCGCACGACCCACTGCAGCGCCTCGGCGGCCTTCTTGGGGTTGGTGATGATCGGCGTGATCAGGTGCGGGATGCCCTCGTAGCCGGTGAGCTCGACGCGCTTGGGGTCGACCAGCACCATGCGCACCTCATCGGGGGTGGCGCGCATGAGGATCGAGGTGATCATCGAGTTCACGAAGCTGGACTTGCCGGCTCCGGTGGCGCCGGCGACCAGCAGGTGCGGCATCTTGGCGAGGTTGGCGATGACGTAGCCGCCCTCGACGTCCTTGCCGACGCCCATGACCATCGGGTGCTCGTTGTTGCGCGCGGTCTGGCTGCGCAGCACGTCGCCGAGGCTGACCTTCTCGCGGTCGGTGTTGGGGATCTCGATGCCGATCGCGGACTTGCCCGGGATCGGGCTGAGGATGCGCACGTCGGCCGAGGCGACGGCATACGCGATGTTCTTGGAGAGCGCGGTGACGCGCTCGACCTTGACGCCGGGGCCGAGCTCGACCTCGTAGCGGGTCACCGTGGGCCCGCGCATGAACCCGGTGACCTGGGCGTCGATCTCGAACTGTTCGAGCACCTCGGTGAGCGACTCGACGACCTTGTCATTGGCGGCGCTGCGGGTCTTGTGCGGCGAGCCCGGGGCCAGGATCGCGTTGTCGGGCAACGTGTAGGTCACGTCGCCGGCGAGGGCGAGCTGCTCGACGCGCTGCGGCAGCGGGCTGGTGGGCGGCGGCTCCAGCGGGGCCTTGGCGGGCACGGCAGCCGCGCCGGCGGCGGGAGCAGCTGAGGCACCGGCTCGGGCGGAGGCGAGCGCCGCGGCCGCGGCGTCCTCCCCCGGCGCGAGCGTGCCGGGCGGGGTGGGCCGCTTCTCCCCCGGCCGGTAGCCCTTGGCCCTGGCCTCGCGGGCCACGATCGCGGCCTGCTCGAAGGCCTCGTCCCCGTCCAGGCCCCCGTCGGCGACAGCCCGGCGGCGGCGCGGCCTGGGCTGCGGCTCGGGTTCGGGCTCCGGCTCGGGCTCGGGCTTGCGGTGCAGGGCCCAGTCGCGCAGCTCGCCCAGCCGGGTCGGCACCATGTGGACCGGCGTGGCGGTGGTCACCAGCAGCCCGAAGGCCCCCAGCAGCAACAGGATCGGCACCGCGCCGTAGACGGTGACGCCCGCGACGACCGGGCTCGAGGCGAGGAAGCCGATGATGCCGCCGGCCTCGCGCATCGAGGGCGCCCCGTCGGACGGGCTCGGCACCCCGGCGGAGATGTGCACCAGGCCGGCAGCGGAGAAGGCCAGGGCCGTCAGGCCGATGCCGATGCGGTTGGTCGAGGAGGCCTCGTCGGGGGCGCGCAGCAGGCGCAGCCCCAGCAGGATCAGGACGATCGGGACGGCCAGGCCGACCCGGCCGAAGGTGCCGGCCACCACGGCGTGGACCACGTCGCCGACCGGACCGCGCAGCGCCCACCACTCGCGCGCGGCCACGATGATGGCCAGGGCGATGAGCGCGAAGCCGACGCCGTCGCGACGGTGCTCCGGCTCGAGCTCACGCGCGCTGTGGCCGACCTTGCGGACCGTGCCGCCGGCCAGGTGGGCCACGCCCATCCACGCACCACGCACGGCGCGCACCGGCCAGGGCAGGGTGGCCGCCCGGGGCGCGGGCTTGCGCGGCGCCGGCTTGCGGGCAGCAGGCTTGCGGGCGGCGGGCTTGCGATTGGCCGCAGGCGTCCGCGCCGCCGGGCGCGCGGCGCCGCCGCGTCCCGAGGAGCTCGAGCGCGAGGAGGAGGTCGTCCGGGTCGCCACCTTCGCAGGCTACGCGATCGCCCCGACGACATCACGCGTCACACGCGCCCCGGCCTCCGGCGCGTCGCGTGGCGGGCGCCCGTCACCGGGGCTGCTCCCGGCTGCCGCCCCGGTCGCCAGGTCTCACATCCCGGGACATCACTCCCGAAAGGTGGGCAGGCCCGCGCCGGCGCCGCTACGGTCGAGCCCAGGTCATGAGTGCCAGCGTCAAGCCCCGGCTTGCTGGCCGGCAACCCTCCTGTCGCGGCGGGGTGCTCCGGGTGACGACCCGGTCGGCCCGCGCCCGCGGTGCCGGCAAGCGCGGACCGGCGAGCCCGAAGGCCTCGATGGTCCACCGGACCACCGAGGAGTGAGCTTCGTTGTCGATCGCCACCATCAGCCGGACCCACCACCAGGCGCCCGCCCCCGCCCCGCGGGACCACCTGCGCCCCGTTCCCGCGCTGCCGCAGGACCTCCTGACGCCGCTGCCGCGCACCGTGGCCGCCGACCTGGGCGTGCCCACGCTGCACCGGACGGTCGTGGACTACGCCAACTTCGACCACGCGGCGAGCACCCCGGCACTGGAGTCCGTCCAGGCCGCGGTCGATGCCGCGCTGCGCACCTACTCCTCGGTGCACCGCGGCAACGGCTACGCCTCGAAGGTGACCAGCGCGTGGTACGAGCAGGCCCGCGAGCAGGTGGCCTCCTTCGTCGGGGCGCGCGAGGAGGACCTGGTCGTCTTCACCCGCAACACCACCGACTCGCTCAACCTCCTGGCACGGGCGCTGCCCCGGCGCACCACGACGTTCGTCTTCGAGTCCGAGCACCACGCGGCGCTGCTGCCCTGGGACGAGCGGCGAACCGTGCGCCTGCCCGTGCCCGGCAGCGTGGCGGACGCCCTGGTGCTGCTCGAGGAGGCGCTGGCCGAGCACGCCCGGTCCAGCGACGGACCACGGCTGGTCGTGGTCACCGGAGCATCCAACGTCACCGGTGAGCTGTGGCCCGTGGAGCGGGTCACCGAGGTCGCCCGCCGGTATGCCGCGCGCGTGGCCCTGGACGCCGCGCAGCTCGCCCCGCACCGGCGCATCGACCTGGACGCGCTTGACGTGGACTACGTGGCGTTCTCCGGGCACAAGCTCTACGCCCCCTTCGGTGCGGGCGTCCTGGTCGGCCGGGCCGACTGGCTCGACGCGGCGGCGCCCTACCTGCGCGGCGGTGGGGCGACGGCACGGGTCAGCGAGCGTGAGGTGCAGTGGAGCCAGGGGGCGGCCCGGCACGAGGCGGGCAGCCCCAACGTCATCGGCGCGATCGCCCTGGCCGCCGCGTGTGCCACGGTCGAGGCCCACCGTGACGCGATCGAGGCCCACGAGTCGGCCCTGGCGCAGCGCCTGCAGTCCGGGCTCGCCGTCATCGAGGGCGTGACCACGTGGTCGGTGTTCGGTGAGGAGCACGACCGGGTGGGGGTGGTGACCTTCACGGTGGACGGCGTCGACAGCTCACTGGTGTCGGCGTCGCTGTCGGCCGAGCACGGGATCGGCGTGCGGGACGGCAAGTTCTGTGCGCACCTGCTCGTGGACGCCCTGCTCGACGGTCCGGGCGCCCCGGCGACCGCGGTGCGCGCCAGCGTCGGGCTCGCCAACACGTTGGAGCACGTCGACCGGTTGGTGTCGGCGGTGCGCCGGCTGGCGGAGCAGGGACCGGCCTTCGACTATGCGCTGACCGACGCCGGCTGGGAGCCGGTGCACGACCCGCGCGACCTGTCCCTGCCCCGCCCCTGGTGAGCGAGGCCCGTCACGGGTGACGGGTGCGGTGCGGCTTGGGCAGCGGGTTGCGGACGCCGGCCGGCCAGGTCTCGATCGGGTCGTCCCACTCGCGGCTGCGGTGGGTGTCGGCGCCGAAGCGCGGGGCCAGGACGGCGATGACGACGAGTGCGGCAAACATGATGAGGAGTTCCATGGCAGAAATCATGCGCTTGACCTGATCCCTGCCACGAGTGGCAGAAATGTCATGAGACATCGATTTCCCGCCAGATCGGTGCCATGCTGGGGACATGCTCCGCGACGTCGCCGTGCCGGTCCTGCCGGACCTGTCCCCCTTCGAGCTCGGCGTGCTCTGCGAGGTGTTCGGTATCGACCGGACCGACCAGGGCGTGCCGAAGTTCGACTTCGCGATCTGCGCCGAGCAGCCCGGCGTGCCGATGCCGACCCGCACCGGCTTCTCGATCAGCGCCGAGCACGGCTTCGACCGGCTCGCCAGCGCCGACCTCATTGCCGTCCCGGCGATCGACACCGGCCCCTACCCCGAGGCCCTGCTGCAGGCCCTGCGTGACGCGGTCGCCCGCGGCGCCCGGGTCATGAGCGTGTGCTCCGGTGCGTTCGTGCTGGCCGCCGCCGGCGTGCTCGACGGGCGGCGCGCCACTACCCACTGGGCCCACGCGGACGACCTCGCCGCGCGGTACCCCCAGATCGACGTCGAGCTCGACGTCCTCTACGTCGAGGACGGCCCGGTGCTCACCTCGGCCGGCACCGCCGCCGGCATCGACGCCTGCCTGCACCTGGTCCGCCAGGAGCACGGCACCCGGGTCGCCTCGACCATCGCCCGGCGCATGGTCGTGCCCCCGACGCGCGACGGCGGCCAGCGGCAGTACGTCGAGTCACCCGTGCCCGAGGTCGGTGCCGACACCCTCCAGCCCGTGCTGGAGTGGGCCATCGAGCACCTCGACCAGGACCTGTCCATCCCCGCGCTGGCCCGGCGCGCACTGATGAGCGAGCGCACCTTCGCCCGTCGGTTCCGGGCCGAGACCGGCTCGACGCCGCACCAGTGGGTCACCGGCCAGCGGGTGCTGCTGGCGCGCCGGATGCTCGAGACGACCGACGCCTCGGTCGAGCAGGTCGCCGCTCGGACCGGCCTGGGCACGGCGGCGATCCTGCGCCACCACTTCACCCGCATCGTCGGCACGTCCCCGCAGTCCTACCGGCGCACCTTCTGCACCCTGAGCGCCTGAGGCGGGCACCCCGCATACCGGCCCGTGGCCGGGACTTGCGTTGGAGTGCACTCCAGCTCCTAGGGTCGAGGGCATGCAGGCGCTGAGCACCCGGCAGGCGGCCGACCGGGTCGGCCTGAGCCAGGACACGCTCCGGTGGTACGAGCGGATCGGTCTGCTGGACCGGGTCCCTCGCGGCAGTGACGGCCGGCGTCGCTTCGGCGAGCGCGACCTGACCTGGCTCACGCTCATCACCCGGCTGCGGGCCACCGGTATGCCGGTCGCGCAGATGCGGGAGTACGCCGAGCTCGTGCGCAGCGACTCGGGGATCGAGGAGCGCCTGGCGCTGCTGGAGGAGCACCGCGAGCGGATGGCCCGGCTGCGTGCCGACCTCGACGCCTGCTCCGGGCTGCTCGACACCAAGATCGACCACTACCGCCGCCTTGCGGCAGAACGGAACGACAGCGATGAAGCGAGTGAACCTCGGCGGGCTTGACGTCTCGGCCCAAGGCCTGGGCTGCATGGGCATGAGCGAGTGGTACGGCCAGGGCGACTGGGACGAGTCGGTCGCGACGATCCACCGGGCCATCGAGCTCGGCGTGACCTTCCTCGACACCGCCGACGTCTACGGCTCCGGCCACAACGAGGTGCTCGTCGGCCGGGCCATCCACGACCGGCGCGACCAGGTGCAGCTCGCGACGAAGTTCGGCATCGACCGCTCCGGCGGGGACCGGGCGCGCACCATCCGTGGCGACGCCGCCTACGTCCGGCAGTGCTGCGACGCCTCGCTGCTGCGACTGGGCGTCGAGACGATCGACCTGTACTACCTGCACCGTCCGCCGCAGAACGCCGAGATCGAGGAGACCGTCGGCGCGATGGCCGAGCTGGTCCAGGCCGGCAAGGTGCGCCACCTCGGCCTGTCCGAGGTCAACCACGACCTGCTGCGGCGGGCCCACGCGGTGCACCCGATCACCGCGGTGCAGTCGGAGTACTCCCTGTGGACCCGCGACCCCGAGACCGACGTCGTGGACACGCTGCGCGAGCTCGGCGTCGGCCTCGTGCCCTACTCCCCGCTCGGGCGAGGCTTCCTCACCGGCACGGTGGACCCGAAGTCGTTGGGCGAGAAGGACTTCCGCGGCTTCAACCCCCGGTTCACCGGTGACGCCGGTCAGGCCAACCAGCGCATCGCCGACGCCGTGAAGGCGGTCGCAGAGCGCAAGGGCGTGGCGCCCGCGCAGGTGGCGCTGGCGTGGGTGCACGGCCAGGCCGAGCGCCTGGGCGTCGCCCTCGCGCCGATCCCCGGCACCAAGCGCCGGAAGTGGCTCGAGCAGAACGTCGCCGCCCTTGACGTCACCCTCGACGCCCAGGACCTCGCCGAGCTCGACCCGCTGGGCGAGCAGGTGGTCGGCGCCCGCTACTGACGCCGGGACCGCTATGCCGCGCCGCCGCCGAGGCGGCCCGGCTCACCGCGGTGTCCCGTCAGGAAGTGAGGCCGGGGGTCAGGCCTCGATGACCATCGGGATGATCATCGGGCGCCGGCGCAGCTTGCCACCGACCCAGCCGCCGACCGTGCGGCGCACGATCTGCTGCAGCTGGTAGGTGTCACTCACGCCGTTGCCGGTCGCCTCGGCCAGCGCCTGCTCGATCTTGGGCAGGACCTGGTCGAACACCTCCTGGTCCTCGGCGAACCCGCGGGCCTGGATCTCCGGGCCCGCGGCAATCTTGCCGGTCGCCGCATCCATCACCACGATGATCGAGATGAAGCCCTCGTCACGCAGGATCCGGCGGTCCTTCAGCAGCGCCTCGGTGGTCTCGCCGACCGAGGAGCCGTCGACGTAGACATAGCCGCAGTCGACCGCGCCCACGACCCGGGCCTGGCCGTCGACCAGGTCGACCACCACGCCGTCCTCGGCCAGAACGACGTTCTCGCGCGGCACGCCGGTGGCCACCGCCAGGTCGGCGTTGGCCACGAGGTGGCGCCACTCGCCGTGGACCGGCATGACGTTGCGCGGCTTGACGATGTTGTAGCAGTAGAGCAGCTCGCCGGCGCTGGCGTGACCCGAGACGTGGACCTTGGCGTTGCCCTTGTGCACCACGTCGGCGCCGAGGCGCATCAGGCCGTTGATGACCCGGAACACGGCGTTCTCGTTGCCGGGGATCAGCGAGGAGGCGAGCACGACCGTGTCGCCCTCGCCGACGTTGATCCGGTGGTCGCGGTTGGCCATCCGCGACAGCGCGGCCATCGGCTCACCCTGGGAGCCGGTGCAGATCAGCACCACCTCGTCGTCGCGGTAGTCGTCGAGCTTCTTGACGTCGACCAGCACGCCATCGGGCACGTGCAGGTAGCCGAGCTCCTGGGCGATGCCCATGTTGCGCAGCATCGAGCGGCCGACCATGGCGACCTTGCGCTTGTTGGCGTAGGCCGCGTCGAGGACCTGCTGCACGCGGTGCACGTGGGAGGAGAAGCAGGCCACGATGATCCGGCGCTGCGCCTGCTGGAACACCCGGTCGATGGCCGGGGCGATGTCCTTCTCCGGCGTGGTGAAGCCGGGGACCTCGGCGTTGGTCGAGTCGGTCAGGAAGAGGGCGACCCCCTCCTCGCCGAGCCGGGCGAACGCCCGCAGGTCGGTCAGCCGGCCGTCGAGGGGCAGCTGGTCCATCTTGAAGTCGCCGGTGTGCAGCAGCGTGCCGGCCGAGGTGCGGATGGCGACCGCGAGCGCGTCCGGGATCGAGTGGTTGACCGCGACGAACTCGCAGTCGAAGGAGCCGAGCTGCTCGCGCTGCCCCTCCTTGACGCCCAGGGTGTAGGGCGTGATCCGGTGCTCCTTGAGCTTGGCCTCGACCAGGGCCAGGGTCAGCTGCGAGCCGACCAGCGGGATGTCGACCTTGAGGCGCAGCAGGAACGGCACCGCGCCGATGTGGTCCTCGTGGCCGTGGGTCAGCACGATCGCGTCGACGTCGTCGAGGCGGTCCTGGATGTAGCTGAAGTCCGGCAGGATCAGGTCGACGCCGGGGTGGTGGTCCTCGGGGAAGAGCACGCCGCAGTCGACGATGAGCAACCGGCCGTGGTGCTCGATCACGGTCATGTTGCGGCCGACCTCGCCGAGTCCGCCGAGCGCGACGACGCGGACGCCGTCCTCTGCGAGCGGCGGCGGGGTGGTCAGCTCGGGGTGGGGATGACTCAAATCAGTCCTGACTGTTCAAGACCGGACCGCACGGCGGCGGCCTGGTCGTCGGTGGCTGCGACCAGCGGCAGGCGCACGGCAGCCGAGGCGATGACGCCCAGCTCCTTCAGTGCGGCCTTGGCCATGATCGCGCCCTGGGTGATGTTCATGACGGCGTCGACCGCGGGGATCAGGCGCCGGTGGATGTCGATGGCCCGCGGCAGGTCCCCCCGACCCACGGCGGCGACCATCTCGGCATACAGGTCTCCTGCGACGTGCCCGACCACGCTGACCACGCCCACAGCGCCCTGCGCGAGGTGCGCCAGGTTGATCACGTCGTCGCCGGAGTACCACTGCAGGTCGGTGGCGGCCATGACCTTGCTGGCCGCGAAGAGGTCGCCCTTGGCGTCCTTGACCGCCGTGATCCGCTCGTGCTCGGCCAGGCGCAGCATCGTCTCGGTGTGGATCGGGATGCCGGACCGGCCCGGGATGTCGTAGACCATGACCGGCAGGTCGGTGGCGTCGGCAACCGCGCGGAAGTGGGCGAGGACGCCCTCCTGCGGGGGCTTGTTGTAGTACGGCGTCACCACGAGCAGCCCGTGCGCGCCGGCCTTGGCTGCGGCCTGCGCGCTCTCGACCGAGTGGGCCGTGTTGTTGGTGCCGACGCCGGCCACGACGCGCGCCCGGTCGCCGACCGCCTCGACGACCGCGCGGAGCAGGTCGACCTTCTCCTGGTCGGTGGTCGTCGGGGACTCTCCGGTGGTGCCACTGACGACGAGGCCGTCGTTGCCGTGCTCCACCAGGTGCGAGGCCAGCCGCTGCGCGCCCTCGAGGTCGACGGAGCCGTCGGGGTGCATCGGGGTGACCATGGCGGTCAGGACGGTGCCGAAGTGGGGCGTGTCGGGCATGAGGTGAGGCTATCGCCTCCGGTATGCCGGGTGCGGCGCCGCCCGCACGCGGCGCACCGCCGCGTCCGCCGGTCCGGGGTCGGCCCCCGGTGTTAGGTTGCCACCGTGCGGCAGTACCTCGACCTCCTCGACCACGTCCTGACCCACGGCACGCCCAAGGGCGACCGCACCGGCACCGGCACGCTGAGCGTGTTCGGCCACCAGATGCGCTTCGACCTCTCCGAGGGCTTCCCTGCGGTGACGACCAAGCGGCTGCACCTGAAGTCCGTGGTCGGGGAGCTGCTGTGGTTCCTGCGCGGGTCCACCAACGTGCGCTGGCTGCAGGAGCAGGGCGTGAGCATCTGGGACGAGTGGGCCGACGAAGACGGCGAGCTCGGCCCGGTCTACGGCTACCAGTGGCGCTCCTGGCCCACTCCCGGTGGCGGTCACGTCGACCAGATCGCCCAGGTCATCGACTCCATCCGCACCAACCCCGACTCGCGGCGGCACATCGTCAGCGCCTGGAACGTCGCCGACCTCGGGCAGATGGCGCTGCCGCCGTGCCACACGCTGTTCCAGTTCTACGTCGCCGACGGCCGGCTCTCCTGCCAGCTCTACCAGCGCTCGGGCGACATCTTCCTCGGCGTGCCGTTCAACATCGCCTCCTACGCCCTGCTGACGCACATGGTGGCCCAGGTCTGCGAGCTCGAGGTCGGCGACTTCGTGCACACCCTCGGCGACGCCCACCTCTACACCAACCACGTCGAGCAGGCTCGGGAGCAGCTGACCCGCGAGCCACGGCCGCTGCCGACCCTGCGGCTGAACCCCGAGCGCAAGGGCATCGACGAGTTCGAGATGGGCGACGTCGAGCTGGTCGGCTACGACCCGCACCCGGCCATCAAGGCCCCCATCGCCGTATGAGCGTCACCCTTCTCGCCGCGGTCGGGGCCAACCGCGTCATCGGTCGCGACAACGACCTGCCGTGGCGGCTGCCGGAGGACCTGGCCCACTTCAAGACGGTGACCATGGGCCACACCCTGGTCATGGGCCGGCGCACGTTCGACTCGATCGGCCGGCCGCTGCCGGGCCGGCGCATCGTGGTGGTCACCCGGCAGCCGGACTGGTCGCGCGAGGGCGTGGCCGTGGCCCACTCGCTGCCGGAGGCGCTGCGCATCGCGGTCGCCGACGGTGACACCGAGGTCTTCGTCGTCGGCGGAGGGCAGATCTACGCCGAGGCGCTGCCGGTGGCCACGCGCCTGCTGCTCACCGAGGTCGAGCAGTCCCCCGAGGGCGACACGCTCTTCCCCGAGGTCGACGGCGCCGACTGGTCCGAGACCGCGCGTGACCAGCGCGAGGGCTTCGCGTTCGTCACCTACCAGCGCACCTGGCGCGACTGAGCCATGACTCACCGTGGGGGAGGCGGATGACCAGTTTCGTGGCCCGCATCATCGTCGGTGCGCTCGTGACGGGCCCGGTCACGGGAGGGCTGCTCGGCTGGTGCGTGGTGTCCGGGGGCGAGGGCAGCGGTGGTCCCGGGCTGGAGTCCGGCATCCCCCCGGGACTGGACGTCGGCCTGGGCGCCGGACTGCTCCTCGGGGCCCTGCTCGGCGTGGGGACCGCAGCCGTCACGGCCCGCCTCCTGGCCCGCGAGCCCCAGGTGGCCACCCGGCGCGTCGCCGGGCAGGGTGCGCTGACCACGGCAGTGGGCACCGCAGGCCTGGCCCTCCTCGCCCTGGCGGCCGACGCCGTCCTCACCGGCGGCGCGGGCGCCGCAGAGGTGAGGTTCTACCTCGGCTTCGGCCTCGTCGTGGCAGTCATCGCCACCCCTGTCGCGTTTGCCGTGACGCACTGGTCCGTCCGCCGCCTGAGAGCGGAGACGGCTCAGGCGTCGTAGTCCAGGGAGACCGCGTCGGTGACCGGGTGGGCCTGGCAGGCCAGCACGATCCCGGCCGCGACCTCCTCGGGCTCGAGGGCGTAGTTGCGCTCCATCCGCACCTCGCCGTCGACGACCCGCGCCCGGCAGGTGCCGCACACGCCGCCGGTGCAGCTGTACGGCGCGTCCGGGCGCGCCCGCAGCGTCGCCGCGAGGATGGTCTCCTCGCGCGAGGGCATCTCGATGACCGTCGAGCGGCCGTCGAGGTTGACCGTCACCACGGCCTCCGGCGGGGCACCGGGCTCGGCCTGCACGACCGGGCGAATGCCGGTGGGCTCCCCCGGCGCGTCGACGTGGAACACCTCGTGGTGCACGTGGTGGGGGTCGACACCCAACTCGCCGAGCAGCTCCCGCGACGTCTCGACCAGGCCGAAGGGCCCGCACAGGTACCACTCGTCGACGGTGTCGACCGGCAGGATCGTGGCGAACAGCCGCTCCAGCTTGTCGCGGTCGATGCGCCCGGTGAACAGCTCGACGTCCTGCGCCTCGCGCGAGAGGACGTTGATGAGGTGGAAGCGCCCGGGATAGCGGTTCTTGAGGTCCTCGAGCTCCTCGAGGAACATGATCGAGCTCGTCCGCCGGTTGCCCAGGACCAGGGTCGCCCGCGAGCGCGGCTCCTCCTCCAGCGCGGTGGACAGCAGCGAGATCACCGGCGTGATGCCGCTGCCCGCGGCCACCGCGACATGGTGCCGTATGCCGTCCGGCTCGGTCGGGCAGGTGAACCCACCGAGCGGGGTCATCACCTCGATCTCGTCACCGGGCTTGACCGACTCCCCCAGCCACGTCGACATCAGGCCGCCGTCGACCCGGGCCGCCGCGACGCGGACCTGACCGCGGCGCAGCGCCTCGGACCGCGGCAGGCAGATGGAGTAGGAGCGGCGCACGTCCTCGCCGTTGATCGTCGCGCGCAGCGTCAGGTGCTGGCCCGGCTCGAAGGCGAACTCCGCGGCCCGGTCCCCGGGCACGTCGAAGGACACCGCGACGGCGTCGTCGGTGAGCCGCTCGACGTCGGCGACGGTGAGGGTGTGAAAGCGGGCGCGCGGGCGCGCCGGCTTGCTGATCAGGCCGGCCACTCAGATCGCCTTGAACTCGTCGAACGGCTCGCCGCAGGCGGTGCAGCGCCGCAGCGCCTTGCAGGCGGTGGACCCGAAATGGGAGATCTCCTCGGTGGCCGAGGACCCGCACCGCGGGCAGGCCACCTGGCGCACGGACAGGCCGACGCCGACCGGCCCGGCGGCCGCCGCGCGCTGGCCGGGCGGGGCGATGCCGAACTCGGCGAGCTTGGCCCTGCCCTCCTCACTCATCCAGTCGGTGGTCCACGCGGGGGCCAGCCTGGTGGTGACCGAGGCGGTGTAGCCCTCGCGGGCGGCGACGTGCTCGATCCGCACGCGGATGGCGTCCATCGCCGGGCAGCCGGAGTAGGTCGGGGTGATCACGACCTGCACGAGGTGCTCGGCCTCGTCGACCGTGACCTCGCGCAGGATGCCGAGGTCCTCGATGGTGACCACCGGGACCTCCGGGTCGGGCACGTCCGCGATGGCCCGGCCGACCAGCGTGTCGAGGGCCCGCGAGGCGGGCAGGTCGAGGGTGACCCCGGCCTCGGGGGCGGTCAGGTCGGTCGTGGTCACGGGCAGGACGGTGCTCACCAGGTCGCTCCGGGGTGGGATCGGGCGATGTGCTGCATCTCCGCCAGGAGGTAGCCCATCGGACGGGAGTGGATGCCGTCACGACCGCCACGGGAGCGCCAGGTCGACTGCTCGGGCAGCACGAGCGTGGCCTGCGAGACCACGCGGCTGACGTAGGCAAAAGCATTGTCCCACAACGACTTTGGGCGTGCACCGACGCCGGCCTCGGCGGCGGCGACGCTCACCGGGTCGTCGTCGAACAGCTCGGCGACGTAGGGCGCGACACGGGTCAGCGCGTCCTGCATCCGCTCGTGTGACTCGGCCGTGCCGTCGCCGAGGCGCAGGACCCACTGGGTCGCGTGGTCGCGGTGGTAGTCGACCTCCTTGACGGCCTTGAGCGCGACGCCCTGCACGACCTCGTCCGCGGAGGTGGCCAGCACGGCATACAGCTCGGCCTGGTAGGCGGAGAACCACAGCAGGCGCGCCATCTCGAAGCCGAAGTCGCTGCGCTCCTGCTCGACGAGGTGGACGTTGCGGAACTCGCGCTCGTCGCGGAAGTAGGCCAGGTCGTCCTCGCTGCGGCCGGTGCCGTCGAGCGAGCCGGCGTGGCTGAGCAGCACCCGCGCCTGGCCCAGCAGGTCCAGGCCGATGTTGCCCAGGGCCATGTCCTCCTCGATCTGCGGGGCGCGGCTGATCCACTCCCCCAGGCGCTGGGCGTAGACGAGGGCGTCGTCGCCGAGCTGGAGGGCGTAGCGGGCGGTGAGCTGGGAGGCGGTGAGGTCCGTCGTGGGGGTGCTCATAGGTACTCGACGTCCTCGGGCACGTCGTAGAAGGTCGGGTGGCGGTAGACCTTGTCGGCCGCCGGGTCGAAGAACGAGTCACGCTCGTCGGGGCTGCTCGCGGTGATGTCGCTGGAGCGCACCACCCAGATCGAGACGCCCTCCTGGCGGCGGGTGTAGAGGTCGCGGGCGTTGCGTAGCGCCATCTGCGCGTCGGGGCCGTGCAGCGAGCCGACGTGGACGTGGGAGAGCCCGCGCTTGCCGCGCACGAAGACCTCCCACAGCGGCCAGCTGCGCTCGGGCGTCACCGGCACGGCGTCGCCGGAGCGGTCGTTCGGGGTCGGGATGCTCATGCAGCGCTCTCCTCGGCGTGGGCGCGGGCCTGCTTCGCGGCATATGCGTTGGCGGCCTCGCGCACCCACGCACCGTCCTCGTGGGCGCGGACGCGCCAGCTGACCCGCTCGGCGTTGCACGGGCCGTCGCCGCGCAGCACCCGCCAGAACTCGTCCCAGTCGATCGGGCCGAAGTCCCAGTGGCCGGTCTCCTCGTTGAAGCGCAGGTCGGGGTCGGGCAGCGTCAGGCCGAGCTTCTGCGCCTGCGGGACGGTCATGTCGACGAACTTCTGGCGCAGGTCGTCGTTGCTGAACCGCTTGATGCCCCACGCCATCGACTGCTCGGTGTGCCCGCCCTTGGCGGCCTCACCGGTGTCCGGCGGGCCGAACATCATCAGCGCCGGCCACCACCAGCGGTCGGCGGCGTCCTGGGCCATGGCCTTCTGGGCGTCGGTGCCCCGGGTCAGCGTCCACAGGATCTCGAAGCCCTGCCGCTGGTGGAACGACTCCTCCTTGCAGACCCGGATCATCGCGCGGGCGTAGGGGCCGTAGGAGCAGCGGCACAGCGGCACCTGGTTCATGATCGCGGCGCCGTCGACGAGCCAGCCGATCGCCCCGCAGTCGGCCCAGGTCAGGGTCGGGTAGTTGAAGATCGAGGAGTACTTCTGCCGGCCGGTGTGCAGCATGTCGAGCAGCTCGGCCCGGTCGATCCCGAGGGTCTCGGCGGCGCTGTAGAGGTAGAGCCCGTGGCCGGCCTCGTCCTGCACCTTGGCCATGAGGATGGCCTTGCGGCGCAGGCTCGGCGCGCGGGTGATCCAGTTGCCCTCGGGCTGCATGCCGATGATCTCGGAGTGCGCGTGCTGGGCGATCTGGCGGATCAGGGTCTTGCGGTAGGCCTCGGGCATGTCGTCGCGCGGCTCGATGCGCTGGTCGGCGGCGATCAGCGCATCGAAGTCCGGCCCCACCTCGCCGCGCCGGTCCACGTGCGCAGCGGCCTGCTCCACGTCGCCGGACTCGGCGGCGTTGAGCGGCGCGTCGGGGTCGACGAAGTCGTTGCCATACATGGTTCCAGTATGACGATGTGTTACACGTCGGCGCAATCCTGCCGACTTGGTGTCACACGATTGGCCGGTGCGAGGATGGGCCCATGCCCCACGACCACGCCCACGAGCACCTGCACGAGCCCCAGCCGGGCGGCATCGTCGCCGACGCCAGCGTGCGCCTGGCCCGGGTGAGCGACGCCCCGGCCGTCGGGCTGGTCCAGGCCGCCGTGTGGCGCGAGTCCTACGCCGACGTGCTGCCGCCGGAGGTGCTCCACCAGTTCGAGGGGCCGGCGTTCGCCCGCGTGTGGCGCGACTCCCTCGCCTCGGCACCGACACCGCAGCACCGGCTGCTGGTCGCCTGCGCCGGAGAGCAGGTCGTCGGGTTCGTCGCGGTGGGGCCGTCCGCCGACCCGGACGGCGGCGGCACCTCGGGTGAGGTGCTGGCGATGGGCGTCCACCCCGAGGCCCGGGGCGCGGGGCACGGCTCCCGGCTGCTCAACGCCGCCGTCGACACGCTGCGCGGCGGGGGGTTCGAGCGCATGGTCATCTGGCTGCTCCAGGAGGACGAAGGCGGCCGCGAGTTCCTGCTCGCCTCGGGCCTGGCGCCCGACGGCGCCTGGCGCGACCGGGTCGTCGACGCCGACGGCGGGACGGTGCGCGAGGTGCGCCTCGTCGCCGACCTCGGCGCGCCGTGAACGACCTGCACCCACGCCGGCAAAACCAGGTCGTCCGCCAGAGCCTGTCCGTCGGCCTCGCCACCGGCGCCTACGGCGTCAGCTTCGGGGCGCTCGCGGTCGCCTCGGGGCTGAGCCTGTGGCAGACCATGGCCCTGTCGACGCTGCTGTTCTCCGGGGGCTCCCAGTTCGCGATCGTCGGCATCGTGGCCGCCGGCGGCTCCGGGGTGGCCGCCGTCGCCACGTCCTCGATGCTGGGCCTGCGCAACAGCCTCTACGCCCTGCAGGTCTCGCGGCTGCTCGACGTCCGGGGCCTGCGCCGGGTCGCCGCGGCGCAACTGACCATCGACGAGTCGACGGCGGTGGCCGTCGGCCAGCCCGAGCGCCAGGCCAGCCGCCTCGGCTTCTGGGTCACCGGGGTGACGATCTTCGTCCTGTGGAACCTCGCCACGCTGGCCGGCGCGCTCGTCGGGGACGCGCTTGGCGACCCCCGGGCCTACGGCCTGGACGCCGCAGCCTCGGCCGCCTTCCTGGCCCTGTTGTGGCCGCGGCTGCGCTCCCGCGAGGCGCAGGCCGTGGGCGTCGCGGCCGCAGTGATCGCCCTGCTCCTGGCGCCGCACTCCCCCGCCGGGGTCCCGGTGCTGGTCGCCGCCATCACCGCCGTGGTCGCCGGGGTGCGCCCCCGCCGCGAGCGGGAGGTGCCGGCATGACGCTGTGGGCCACCGTGCTGACCGCCAGCGCCGCGGCGTTCGGGCTGAAGTACGCCGGGCACGTCGTGCCACACCACTGGCTCGAGGGCCCGCGCACGCGGCGCATCACCGGACTGCTGCCGGTCGCCCTGCTCGCCGCCCTCGTGGCGGTGCAGACCTTCACCTCCGGGCACGCCCTCGGCCTCGACGCACGGGCGGCCGGGGTCGGCGTCGCCGTCGTCGCGCTGCTGCTGCGCGCACCGTTCCTCGTCGTGGTGGTGCTCGCCGCGGCGACCGCGGGCGCCCTGCGCGCTGTCGGCCTCGCCGCCTGACGGGGGCCTGACGGGCGAGCTCGCTGGGGCCCGTTATCCCTGGCAAGGGCACCACACACACGACCTACGTCGGCGCACCTTCTGCTCGATCTGGCGCCCAAACGGGCGCGACGTCGATCGAGCGTGCGGGTGCCAACCGGGTCAGGCGGAGCGGCTCCCCCGCCACGCCCGCACGGCGGCGCGGTAGGCGCGCTGCTCGGCGCCCCGCTCCCCCGCCTGGCGGTGGGCCTCGGCCTCGACGAGGTGGGCCCGCCATGCGTCGTCCTGCGGTCCCGCCGGCTCGCCCTGCTGCTGCATCATCGCCGAGCCGTCACGGGCGAACAGCACCAGCCGCCAGATCGCCCACAGCGCCACCACGGGCATGAGCACGACGGCGACACCCAGAAGGATCGGCACGACCCGGCCACCGCTGTCGGTGACGAGGAGCACGCCCCGCCACCCGATGGTCACCGAGTAGAACGCCAGGACGACGAACAGCACGAGCGCGGTGATGCGCTCACGAGTCTTCTCGCGCAACGGATCAGGCCAGACCGAGGTAGTGCTCGAGCCCGACCGTCACGCCGGGGTGGTCGGCGACCTTGCGCACGCCCTCCAGCACGCCGGGCATGAAGCTCACGCGGTCGAAGGAGTCGTGCCGGATGGTCAGCAGCTCCCCGGTGCCCCCGAAGAGCACCTCCTGGTGCGCGACCAACCCCCGCAGCCGGAGCGCATGCACCGGTATGCCGTCCACGCGCGCCCCGCGGGCGCCGTCCGGGTCGTGCGTGGTCGCGTCCGGGACGTCGCCCAGGCCGGCCTCCCGGCGGGCGGCCCCGATCAGCGAGGCGGTCCGGGCGGCCGTGCCCGACGGGGCGTCGACCTTGTCGGGATGGTGCAGCTCGATGACCTCGACCGACTCGTAGAACCGGGCGGCCTGCTGGGCGAAGCTCATCATGAGGATGGCGCCGATCGCGAAGTTCGGGGCGATGAGCACGCCGACACCGGGCCGGGCGCCGACCTGGTCGCGCAGGGTGGCCAGCTTGTCCTCGCTCCACCCGGTCGTGCCGACGACGACGTGCACCCCCTGCTCCACGCAGTGCGCCACGTTGGCGGCCGAGGCGTCCGGGACCGAGAACTCGACGACCACGTCGGCGCCGGCGAGGTCGCCGAGGTCGTCCCCGTGGTCGTAGCGGCCCACGAGCTCGGTGTCCGCCGCGGCCTCGACCGCGCGGCACACCTCGGAACCCATGCGCCCGTCGGCGCCGATGACGGAGACCTTGATCGCGCTCACGCGGGCCAGCCTAGTGACCGGTCCGCGCCGCCCGGACGCCCGCCTGCCCGCCCGGCCTCCCGCCAGCACCCCGGGAGGCAGGGCGGGTCAGGACGGACCCACCCCCGACCCGTCCGGGGACGGCGTGATGCGGACGACGCCCCGGTCGAGGTCGACGCCCAGCGGAGGCGCACCGGCCTCGAGGTGCTCGCAGTCGAGCTCCCGTCGCCGCCGCTCGGCGACCACGTGGGTGAAGCCGGGGGCAAACAGGCTCGACAGCTCCTCGAAGGTCGCAGCCACCGCCGCGCCGTGCTCGTTCCGGAACACGCGTCCTCCCCTCTCCGGCTGCACCGTGTGCTCAGGATGCGCCCGGGTGCGGGGGCCTGTCACGCACCGAGGCCCGGCACCCCACGAGGGGGCACCGGGCCTCGGCGTCGTTCAGGAGGCGTCAGCCCTGCGCGGGCTCCTCGGCCTTGGCCTCACCGGCCGCGGCCTCGTCGCCCTCGGGCAGGACCGCGGCGAGCGAGAGCTTGCCACGCGGGTCGATCTCCTTGAGCTCGACCTGGACCTTCTGGCCCACCTTGACGACGTCGTCCACGGAGTCGATCCGCTTGCCGCCGACGAGCTTGCGCACCTCGGAGATGTGCAGCAGGCCGTCCTTGCCGGGCAGCAGCGAGACGAACGCCCCGAAGGTCGTCGTCTTGACCACCGTGCCGAGGAAGCGCTCGCCGACCTCGGGCATCTGCGGGTTGGCGATCGCGTTGATCGCCGCGCGCGCGGCCTCGGCCGACGGGCCGTCGGTGGCACCGATGTAGACGGTGCCGTCGTCCTCGATGGAGATGTCGGCGCCGGTGTCCTCCTGGATCTGGTTGATCATCTTGCCCTTCGGGCCGATGACCTCGCCGATCTTGTCGACCGGCACCTTCACCGTGATGACGCGAGGCGCGAACGGGCTCATCTCGTCCGGGGTGTCGATGGCCTCGGCCATGACGTCCAGGATGTGCAGACGGGCGTCACGGGCCTGGGTCAGCGCGCCGGCCAGCACCGAGGCGGGGATGCCGTCGAGCTTGGTGTCGAGCTGGATGGCCGTGACGAACTCGCGCGTGCCGGCGACCTTGAAGTCCATGTCACCGAACGCGTCCTCGGCGCCGAGGATGTCGGTCAGTGCGGCGTACTGCGTTTCGCCGTCGACCTCGTCGGAGACCAGGCCCATCGCGATGCCCGCGACCGGGGCGCGCAGCGGCACACCGGCGTTCATCAGCGCCAGGGTCGAGGCGCAGACCGAGCCCATGGACGTCGAGCCGTTGGAGCCGAGGGCCTCGGACACCTGACGGATCGCGTAGGGGAACTCCTCGCGGGTCGGAAGGACCGGCATGAGCGCGCGCTCGGCCAGGGCGCCGTGACCGATCTCGCGGCGCTTCGGCGAGCCGACGCGGCCGGTCTCACCGGTGCTGTAGGGCGGGAAGTTGTAGTTGTGCATGTAGCGCTTGCGCGTGGTCGGCGACAGCGTGTCGAGCTGCTGCTCCATGCGGAGCATGTTCAGTGTGGTGACGCCCATGATCTGGGTCTCGCCACGCTCGAAGATCGCCGAGCCGTGCACGCGCGGCAGGACCTCGACCTCGGCGCCGAGGGCGCGGATGTCGGCCAGGCCACGGCCGTCGATGCGGACCTTGTCGCGCAGGATCCGCTGGCGGACCAGCTTCTTCTGCACCGAGCGGTAGGCCGCCGACAGCTCCTTCTCGCGGCCCTCGAAGGACTCCGCGAGGGAGGCCTTCATCGCGTCCTTGATCTGGTCGAGACGGGACTCGCGCTCCTGCTTGCCGGCGATGGTGAGCGCCTGGGCGACGTCGGCGGAGACCGCAGCCTCGACCGCGGCGTACGCGTCGTCCTGGTAGTCCAGGAAGATCGGGAACTCCTGGACCTCCTTGGCGGACTTGCTCGCCAGCTCGGCCTGGGCCTCGCACAGGACCTTGATGAACTTCTTGGACGCCTCGAGACCCTCGGCCACGACCTCCTCGGTCGGAGCCTGCTTGCCCTCGTTCTTGACGAGGTTCCAGGTGGACTCGGTGGACTCCGCCTCGACCATCATGATCGCGACGTCGTCGCCGACGACCCGACCGGCGACGACCATGTCGAAGGTCGAGCGCTCGATGTCGGAGAAGTTCGGGAACGCCACCCACTGGCCGTCGATCAGCGAGACGCGGACGCCACCGATCGGGCCGCTGAAAGGCAGGCCGGAGATCTGGGTGGAGGCCGACGCGGCGTTGATCGCCAGCACGTCGTACTGGTGGTCGGGGTTGAGCGACAGCACCGTGATGACGACCTGGACCTCGTTGCGCAGGCCCTTCTTGAAGGTCGGGCGCAGCGGGCGGTCGATCAGGCGGCAGGTGAGGATCGCGTCGGTCGAGGGGCGGCCCTCACGACGGAAGAACGAGCCGGGGATCTTGCCCGCGGCGTACATGCGCTCCTCGACGTCCACCGTCAGCGGGAAGAAGTCGAACTGGTCCTTGGGGGACTTGCCGGCCGTGGTCGTCGACAGCAGCATCGTGTCGTCGTCGAGGTAGGCGGCAACGGCGCCGCCGGCCTGCTTGGCCAGGCGACCGGTCTCGAACCGGACCGTGCGGGTGCCGAACGAGCCGTTGTCAATGGTGGCTTCGGCGAACTGAATCTCTGGACCCTCCATTGGGCCCTCCTGTTCTCTCATTCACAAACACCACGTGCATCGTCGTTGTGCACGGGCTTCCTTCGTGAGCCCTGCCTGGGGCAGGTGCCCCCGGCACCGTATGCCGTGTGGCTGGGTCCGCGCGCGGGGCACGCGGGCCGGGCCCTTCATACGGGCCGCTCATGCGAAAGGAGGCGACCCGGACTCCGGTGCATCGGAGCGGGCCGCCTCCCTCACGTGAGACGTCTTATCGGCGCAGGCCGAGGCGCTTGATCAGCGAGCGGTAACGCTCGATGTCGGTCGCCTCCAGGTAGCGCAGCATGCGCTTGCGGCGGCCGACCAGCAGGAGCAGGCCGCGCCGGCTGTGGTGGTCGTGCTTGTGCTCGCGAGCGTGCTCGGTGAGGTCCTTGATGCGACGCGTGAGCATCGCGATCTGCACCTCGGGGGAGCCGGTGTCGCCCTCGTGGGTGGCGTATTCGGCGAGGATGTCCTTCTTCACAGCAGCGTCGAGGGCCACAGTGCTCCTTCTGGTGTCGTTGCGCGGTGCCACAGGGCTGGTTCACCTGGGCTCTCTCTGATCCGCGGCCGGTTCACGGCAGTCAGCAAGGTTAGCAGCGGGGTCGGGCGCCCCCCTAATCGCGGGGCGCCTGACGCCGCGGCAGTCAGCGGGAGACGGCGACGAGGGCGTCGACGAACGGCTGCACCCCGGTCTTCACCCGCTCGGTGTAGCTGACGCGGTTCCAGCCCTCCCAGTCGACCTGGAAGCCGGCCCGGCCCCCCGCACCGGCGTCGATGTCGACCCCGATGTCGTGGACCGCCACCCCGACCGGCAGCCCGCCTCGCGGGACGACCGCGGTCTTCGAGGACGGGTCGGCCAGCCCCAGCATCGACCAGGGCAGCCGCAGCGACAGGGTCCGCCCCTGCAGCTGCCACGTGGAGCGGTCGTCGAAGCCGGCGTCGGTGGGGGTCCAGCTGCCGCGGCGCAGGGTGCCGACGCTGAGGAACTCCGCGGGGGCGTCGATCCCGGTGACGGGCAGGTGGTAGGGCCGGTTGGTGGTCATCCGCTCCAGCGACCAGCCGTCGGCGTCCGCGGCGGGCACGGCGGCGGCGGGCAGGCCGTCGAGGCGCACCGGGTCGACGTCGCCGCGCACGAGCATGCGAGCGGTCCCCGCACGCGGGTCGACGGTGACGGCGTAGTCCTCGGCACCGGAGCCGGTGGAGCCCGGCAGCGGCAGGCCCCCGTCGACGAGGTCGAAGCCCACGCGCACCGGTGCCGTCGGCGCCTTCTCGAGCTCGACGGTGAGGTAGAGCCAGGACGCGCTGTGGTCGACCGCGACCTGCTGCACCCCGTGACGGGCCTCCCACGGCACCCGGCGGCCGACCCCGTTGGCGTCCTCGGCCAGCAGGCCGAAGTGCTGCTCGTTGGTCAGCGGGTCGTGCCAGAGCGCCCGGCGCTCGGAGTCCACCGGCGCCTGCCGGGGCAGGGTGTTCCAGGTGAACTTGAACCACTCGTCGGTCCAGGCGAAGAGCAGGCCGCCGGCCAGGCCGATCTGCTGGAACATGCGCAGCATCGAGGCGTCCGTCGCCAGCGCCTGCTGCTCGCTGTGGTCGCCCTGACTGCGGCCGTTGGTGCCCAGGTGGGCCGAGCCGAGCGAGGACGGCACGCCGAACTCGCTGACCATCATGGGCATGCCCTTGTGGTGGGCCTTGAGGTCGAGCAGGTAGGCCTTGTAGGCGTCGCCGACAGTCTGGTAGCCCGGCTGGTGCCGCTGGAAGTCCGGGTAGTACGGGTAGGCGTGGTAGCTGGCGAACGTGCCTCCGGGCCACGCCGCCGTCGGGAGCGAGTGGTTGGCGTCGACGCCGTCGAGGTCCTCGCGCGGCAGCGGCTCGGTCGGGTGGTGCAGCGGGTCGGCGGTCGGCCAGTTGACGTGGGCGATGGGCGCCGAGAGCCCGCGGGCGGCCTCGTCGGTGGCCATCTCGTCCATGCGGCCGGCGATCCATCGCTCGGTCGGGGTGGCGTCGGCGGTGTTGCGGAAGTAGCGGCCGCGGTGCAGCGGCTGGTCGGCGTTGTGCAGGTCGGAGTCGTGGATCGACTCGCCGTCCCACTCCACGCCCACGATCCACGCGGCCACCCACGGCGAGACGTCGGCCGTCCAGTTGCCGCTGGCCCGGCCGCGACGCACGTCCCGGTGCAGGGCGCCGTGGACGGCCGCGCTGGCGTCGCGCATCTCGGCGGTCATCGCCCTCGTCGGGCCGGGGTCGAAGAGGTTGTGGCTGTCCAGGTAGGACTCGTCGGGCAGGTAGACACCCTGGACGAGGTAGAGCGGCGCGGCGGCGTGGGCGAGGTTGTAGCGCAGCAGCTCCTGGTACATCGCCGGCGGGTGGATCGTGTAGACCCGCACCACGCGCACGCCCATCCGGCCCATGAGGTCGAACCAGCGCCGGTAGTCCTCGCGGGTGATCGCCAGCTCCCCAGGGCTGTGCCCCGGCGTCGTGCTGCCGAGGTTGACCCCGGACCAGAAGGTCACGTCACCATGCACGGTGTGCAGCAGGAGCTGGTCACCCCGCTGCTCCGCGACGGACCGCAGGGCGCCGTGGGGGGCCGGCTTCGGTGCCCACGACGGGCCGCCGGTCGGCGCGGGTCTGAAGCCCGCAGCCGCGACGGCACGGTCCTCGCCGCGGCAGCCGGCGAGGACCG
>NZ_JBTCWL010000031.1:0-41155 GCF_054325275.1 Oryzihumus sp. | reverse complement strand
CCCGGTGGCGGGGCGCGCGCCCGCCCACCGGTCACCGAGCGGCCCACCACTGCGGGAGAGCCCCACCGTGTTCACGTACCTCACCCGGCGCGTCGTCAGCGCGATCTCGGTCGTCATCGCGACCGTCATCGCCTCCTTCGCGCTGTTCTTCATCGCGCCGAGCGATCCCGCATCGGCCATCTGTGGCGACACCCGTTGCTCGCAGCAGCGCTACGAGGACATCAGGAAGAGCCTGAACCTCGACCGTCCGGTCACCGAGCAGTTCACGGACTACGCCGGGGGCATCGTCTTCGGCCGTGACTACACCGACGGCGGCGTGACCCAGCACTGCGAGGCCCCGTGCCTGGGCTACTCGTTCAAGACCGGCCAGCCCGTGCTGCAGCAGATTGAGGCCAGGCTGCCGGTCACCCTCACCGTGGTGCTCGGCGCCTCGGTCATCTTCTTCTGCGTCGGTGTGACGGTGGGGTCCATGGCCGCCCGCCGTCGGGGCACCGCCGGTGACCGCGCCCTGGTCGGCGCGACCCTGGTGATGAGCTCGATCCCGTACTACCTCGTGGCCCTGCTCGTCTTCCTCTACCTCGTCATCCTCTTCCCGGTCCTGCCCCGACCCGGGTACTTCCCGATCGGGGAGGACGGCCCGGTGAAGTGGTTCCTGGGCTTCCTCGCCCCGTGGCTGGTGCTCGGCATCTACAACTCGACCTCGTACACGCGGTACTCGCGTGGCTCCATGGTCGAGGCCCTGTCGGAGGACTACGTCCGCACCGCCCGCAGCAAGGGCATCAGCGAGCGCCGGGTGACCTACGTGCACGGGCTGCGTTCGTCGATCACGCCCGTCGTCACCATCTACGGCCTCGACATCGCCGCGCTGATCGTCGGCTCCCTGTTCACCGAACGCATTTTCGACCTTCCCGGCATCGGGAACCTCGTGCTCCAGAGCTTCGCCAACTCCGACCTGCCGATGATCATGGGCACGGTGATCGTCGGGGCCGTGGTCCTGGTGGTCATGAACCTCCTGGTCGACATCGTCTACTCGTTCCTCGACCCCCGCGTGAGGTTGTCATGAGCCAGACCTCGGCCACCGAGGCCATCTCCTCCGGCCGTCCGCAGACGGTCACCCGCGCCCGCCGGGTCACCAACCCCTCCGGCCAGGAGCCGTTCCTCGTCGTCGACGACCTGCGGGTCGAGTTCCCGACGGCCGACGGCCCGGTCCAGGCGGTCCAGGGCCTGAGCTACCAGCTGCCCATGGGGCGCACCCTCGCCATCGTCGGCGAGTCCGGCTCCGGCAAGTCCGTGTCGAGCATGGCCGTGATGGGCCTGCACGACATGCGGCGCACCCGGATGAGCGGCTCGATCAAGCTCGGCGGCCAGGAGATCGTCGGCATGTCCAGCCAGGGCATGCGCAAGGTCCGTGGCGACCAGGCGTCGATGATCTTCCAGGACCCGCAGTCCTCGCTGCACCCGTACTTCAAGATCGGCTGGCAGATCTCCGAGGCCTACCGCGCCCACCACAAGGTGTCCAAGAAGGTGGCGCGCAACCGGGCCCTGGAGATGCTGGACCGGGTGGGCATCCCCAACCCCCAGCGCCGGATCGACCAGTACCCCTACGAGTTCTCCGGCGGCATGCGCCAGCGCGCGATGATCGCCATGGCTCTGGTCAACGACCCCAAGCTGCTCATCGCCGACGAGCCGACAACCGCCCTCGACGTCACCGTGCAGGCCCAGATCCTGGACCTGCTCAACGACCTCCAGAAGGAGTTCGGCTCGGCGATCATGCTCATCACGCACGACCTCGGGGTCGTCGCGGAGGTCGCCGACGACGTGCTGGTCATGTATGCCGGCCGCGCCGTCGAGTACGGCACCGCCCAGGAGGTGCTGGCCAGCCCGACCCACCCCTACACGTGGGGCCTGCTCGAGTCGATCCCCTCGGTCTCGACCGAGCACGACATGCTGCGCCCGATCCGGGGCAACCCGCCGAGCCTGGTCAACCTGCCCTCCGGCTGCTCCTTCCACCCTCGCTGCCCGTACGTCGACCGGGTGCCCGGCGACCTGTGCCGCACCGAGCTGCCCGAGCTGGTCCGCCGCGACCAGCTGGGCACCGACGCATCCCGCTGCCACCTCGCCGACCCCCGCGCCATCTTCACGGCCGAGGTCGAGCCGGGCCTGGCCTGAGAAGGAGTACCCCGTGAGCAGCACCCCCGCGTCCGGCACGCCCCTGCTGAGCGTCCGCGACCTGAAGATGCACTTCCCGATCAAGAACACCGACGGCCTGTTCGCCAAGCGGCAGATCGTGCAGGCCGTCGACGGTGTCTCCTTCGACCTCGGCAAGGGCCAGACCCTCGGCCTGGTGGGGGAGTCCGGCTGTGGCAAGTCCACCCTCGGCCGGGCGATCACGCGGCTGTACAAGCCGACCGGCGGCCAGGTGCTGTTCGAGGGCACCGACCTCGCCGGCCTGCCCGAGAAGCGGATGCGCCCGTTCCGCCGCGAGCTGCAGATGGTCTTCCAGGACCCCTACAGCTCGCTGAACCCGCGCCAGACCGTCGGTTCGATCATCAGCACCCCGCTGCAGGTCCACGGGCTGGCCAAGGGCAAGGAGATCCAGCGGGTCCAGGAGCTGCTCGAGCGGGTGGGCCTCAACCCCGAGCACCACAACCGTTACCCCAACGAGTTCTCCGGCGGGCAGCGCCAGCGCATCGGCATCGCCCGGGCGCTGGCGGTCGAGCCGCAGGTGATCGTGGCCGACGAGCCGGTCTCGGCCCTCGACGTCTCGATCCAGGCGCAGGTCATGAACCTCATGGAGGAGCTGCGCCGCGACCTCGGCATCGCGTTCGTCTTCATCGCCCACGACCTCGGCGTCGTGCGCCACTTCTGCGACCGGGTCGCCGTGATGTACCTCGGCAAGATGGTCGAGGTCGGCGACCGCGAGCAGGTCTACACCGCGCCGCAGCACCCCTACACGCAGGCGCTGCTGTCGGCCGTGCCCGACCTCGGCGCGGTGCGCGGCGTGCCGCCGCGGGAGCGGATCCGCCTCGCCGGTGACGTGCCCAGCCCGATCAACCCGCCGAGCGGCTGCCGCTTCCGCACCCGCTGCTGGAAGGCCCAGGACATCTGCGCCAGCCAGGAGCCGCCGCTGGAGGCCAAGGCCGACGCGGGCACCGGGCACTCCATCGCCTGCCACTTCCCGGAGGTCAAGGAGAGCCTCGTCGCGGAGGCGAGCGCCTGAGCTCGGGACCGGGCGGTAGGGTTCCCGACAGACAGTGCGGCCGGCCCGTGGACGGCGCCTCGTCGCAACCGTTCCCAGGCGTGAGGTGAGAGTGTGAGCGTGTCCCTCGGCGACGTCGCCGGAATGATCGCGGCCCTGGCGTTCGCCTACGCGGTGATCCGTCTCGGCTCGGTCATCGGCAAGGCCGGCAAGGTGCTCGACGAGGCCAGACTCGGCGTCCGTGGCGTCTCCGAGCAGACCGTGCCGCTGCTGTCGCAGGTGACCGACACGGTGGCCTCGACCAACGAGCAGATCGTGCGGGTGGACACCATCACCGCCAACGTCGCGGCGATGTCCACCAACGTCAACGCGCTCACCTCGCTGTTCGCCGCCACGCTCGGATCGCCGGTGGTCAAGGTCGCCGCGTTCAGCTACGGCGTGCGCTCGGCGATGAAGGGCAACGCCCAGGGCAAGGCGGCCGGCCGGCGCCGCCGGAAGGGGTGATCGGGGTGCGACGACTGTTCTGGGTCGCCCTCGGCGCGACCGTCGGGGTCCTGGCCGTCCGCAAGGTCACCAAGGTCGCCGAGGCCTACACCCCGGCCGGGGTGGCCAGCGGCCTGGCGGGGATCGGCGAGGGCCTCAAGGAGATGGCCGAGGCCGTTCGCGAGGGCATGGCCGAGCGCGAGGAGGAGCTGCGCTTCGCCCTGGGCATCGACACCGCCACCCTGCCCGACGGCCGGGCGATGGACGCCGAGGCGGCCCGCCGCCTGCTCGACGACCCGACCGGGCCGCGCGCCCGCTAGATCCGGGCGCGTCCCGAGCCCCGCACCCTCGCACCTGCACGGCATACCCTGCGAGGATGGGCGACTGGCCGGGACGTCAGCCCCTTGACACGGTCGCGGCGTGCTGTCGCGGCCGTGAACACCAGTGACAACGCAGTGAGGACTTGAGCATGGAAACCGCCGAGATCAGGCGCCGTTGGCTGGACTTCTTCGAGAAGGCGGGCCATGCCGTGGTCCCCAGCGCCCCGCTGCTCTACGACGACCCCAACCTGCTGTTCGTCAACGCCGGCATGGTGCCGTTCAAGCCCTACTTCCTCGGCCAGGAGAGCGCGCCCTGGAAGCGGGCCACCAGCGTGCAGAAGTGCGTGCGCACCCTCGACATCGACGAGGTCGGCAAGACCAGCCGCCACGGCACGTTCTTCCAGATGAACGGCAACTTCTCCTTCGGCGACTACTTCAAGAAGGACGCCATCGCCTTCGCCTGGGAGCTGCTGACCACCAGCCAGGCCGACGGCGGCTACGGCCTGCACCCCGACCGGCTCTGGGCCACCGTCTACCACGACGACGACGAGGCCGCGCAGATGTGGCTGGACCAGACCGACATCCCTGCCGAGCGCATCGTGCGCCGCGGGATGAAGGACAACTACTGGTCCATGGGCGTGCCCGGCCCGTGCGGCCCGTGCAGCGAGATCTTCGTCGACCGCGGCCCGGAGTACGGCCGCGAGGGCGGCCCGGCGGTCGACGAGGACCGTTACATGGAGATCTGGAACCTCGTCTTCATGCAGAACGTGCGCGGCGAGGGCGGCGGCAAGGAGGACTTCCCGATCGTCGGGGAGCTGCCGGCCAAGAGCATCGACACCGGCATGGGCCTGGAGCGCATCGCCTCGGTGCTGCAGGGCGTGGACAACCTCTACGAGATCGACGAGGTCTACCCGGTGCTGGCCCGGGCCGCGGAGATGAGCGGCAAGAAGTACGGCGCGCAGTCCCAGCACGACGCCGCCCACTCCCACCCCGACGACGTGCGCCTGCGGGTCGTGGCCGACCACGTGCGCAGCGCGCTCATGCTCATCGGCGACGGCGTCACGCCCGGCAACGAGGGTCGCGGCTACGTGCTGCGCCGGATGCTGCGCCGCGCGGTCCGCTCGATGCGCCTGCTCGGCGTCGACGAGCCGTCCCTGCCTCAGCTGCTGCCGGTCAGCATGGAGCGGATGAAGCAGTCCTACCCCGAGCTCGAGCGCGACTTCGGCCGGATCAGCCAGGTCGCGTACGCCGAGGAGGAGGCCTTCCGCCGCACGCTCGTCGCGGGGACCACGATCCTGGACACCGCGGTCAGCAAGGCCAAGTCGACCGGCTCGACCCACCTGTCGGGTGACCAGGCGTTCGCGCTGCACGACACCTACGGGTTCCCGATCGACCTGACCCTGGAGATGGCCGCCGAGCACGGCCTCGAGGTCGACGAGACCGGGTTCCGCCGGCTCATGGCCGAGCAGCGGGACCGCGCCAAGGCCGACGCCCGGGCGAAGAAGAGCGCCCACGGCGACACCACGGCCTACCGCGAGGTGGCCGACCTGCTCGGGCGCGAGGTGGAGTTCACCGGCTACGACGAGATCGTCTCCGAGGCCAGGGTCGCCGGCGTCCTGCTCGACGGCGCGACCGTCCCCTCGGCGCGCGCGGGCGAGGAGATCGAGCTGGTGCTCGACCGCACCCCGTTCTACGCCGAGGGCGGTGGCCAGCTCGCCGACGGTGGCCGGATCGAGCTCGCGAACGGCGCGGTCATCGAGGTCCGCGACGTGCAGAAGCCGATCGGCGGGCTCATCGTCCACCGCGCCACCGTGGTCTCGGGCGAGGTCAACGCCGGCGAGGCTGCGCACGCGCTCGTCGACATCGACCGGCGCCGGGCCATCTCCCGTGCGCACACCGCGACGCACATGGTGCACAAGGCGATCCGCGAGGCGCTCGGCGACACCGCGACCCAGGCCGGCTCCGAGAACGCCCCGGGGCGCTTCCGGTTCGACTTCAACGCGCAGTCCGCGGTCCCGGCCTCGGTGCTCACCGACGTCGAGGCCCGCGTCAACGCGCTGCTGGCCGAGGACCTGCCGGTCCACGCCGAGATCATGACCCAGCAGCAGGCGGTCGACTCCGGTGCCATGGCCCTGTTCGGGGAGAAGTACGGCGACCGGGTGCGGGTCATCTCCGTCGGCGACTGGGCCCGCGAGCTCTGCGGTGGAACCCACGCCCAGCGCTCCGGCCAGCTCGGCCTGGTCAAGCTGCTCGGCGAGGCCTCCATCGGCTCCGGCGTCCGGCGCGTCGAGGCCCTCGTCGGCACCGACGCCTACGACTTCCTCGCCCGCGAGCACGCCGTGGTCGGCCAGCTGACCGAGGCGCTGAAGGTGCGCTCGGAGGAGCTGCCCGAGCGGATCAACAGCATCCTCACCCGGCTCAAGGACGCCGAGCGCGAGATCGGCACCATGCGCCAGCAGCAGGTGCTGGCCGCGGCGGCCTCGCTGGCCGCCGGCGCGCGCGACGTCTACGGCGTCTCCTTCGTGGGCCACGACGCCGGTGCCGGGGTCGGTGCCGACGACCTGCGCACCCTCGCGCTCGACCTGCGCAGCCGCCTCGGCAACGAGCGGCCGGCCGTGGTCGCCGTCGCGGGCGTGGCCAAGGACCGGCCGGTCGTCATCGTCGCGACCAACGAGGCGGCCCGGCAGTGGGGCGTCAAGGCCGGCGAGCTGGTCAAGGTCGCCGCGACCACCTTGGGTGGTGGTGGGGGTGGCAAGGACGACGTCGCCCAGGGTGGGGGCACCGACGCGGGGAAGGTGGGCGAGGCGCTGGCCCGCGTCGAGCACACTGTCGGCGAGCGCGTCACCGCGAGCCGGTAAGCGTGCGCGAGGGCATCCGCCTCGGCGTCGACGTCGGGAGCGTGCGTGTCGGGCTGGCGGTGAGCGACCCCACGGGGCTGCTCGCCACCCCCGAGCGCACGCTCGCGCGTGACGTCGAGGGCGGCCGGGACCGCGAGGAGGTCGCGGCCGAGGTCACCGCGCGCGCGGCCCTCGAGGTCGTGGTCGGCCTGCCGCGGTCGCTGTCCGGCCAGGAGGGCCCGGCCGCAGAGACGGCCCGCGCCTGGGCCCGTGAGCTCGCCGCGCTGGTGCGCCCGGTCCCGGTGCGCCTGGTCGACGAACGGCTGACCACGGTGGACGCCCACCGCCGGCTGCGCGACAGTGGTGTCGCCGGCCGCCAGCAGCGCGCCGTGGTCGACCAGGCGGCGGCGGTGCTCATCCTGCAGGCAGCGCTCGACGCCGAGCGCTCGTCCGGTCGGCCGCCCGGGGAGCTGGTCACGCTCCGCAAGCCCCGGGCCAAGGCAAAGGGTCAGACGCGATGAAGGAAGACCACCTGGTCGACTCGATCTTCGGCGACGCCGGGGGCGAGGCCCCGAGCCCACCGATGAGGCGCACCGCACCACCCACCGGGCCGACCCGGGCCCAGCACCGCCAGGCCATCGCCCGGCAGCAGCGCGAGCAGCGCAGGCGGGCCCGGCGGCGGCGCAGCCGGCGCTTCCTCGTCCTCACCCTTTCCGTGGTCCTCGTCGGCGGTGCGGCCTTCGGCGCCACGCAGTACCTGCGCCCGCTGGTCGCGAGCCTGACCGCGAGCAAGGACTGGAGCGGGTCGGGCACCGGCGCGGTGACCATCGAGGTCCACGACGGCGACTCCGGCCGGGCCATCGGTGCCACCCTGGAGAAGGCGGGCGTGGTCAAGACCGCCTCGGCCTTCTCCGACCTCGCCGAGGGCAACCCCCAGGCGGCCTCGATCCAGCCCGGCAGCTACCGGCTCCGGCTGCACATGAGCGCGTCGGCGGCACTCGCCCTGCTGCTGGACCCCAGGAACCGCACGGTGCCCCGGGTGACGTTGCGCGAGGGCCTGTGGAAGAGCGAGGTCTTCGCGACCCTGAGCAAGGCCACCGGGGTCAAGGTCGCCGACTACGAGGCGGCCGCGAAGCAGCCGGAGCTGCTGGGCCTGCCGGCGGCGGCCAGGGGCAACGTCGAGGGCTACCTGTTCCCGGCGACCTACGAGTTCCCGCTCAAGGCCACCGCCGCCGAGCAGCTGCGGATCATGGTGAGCAAGTCGGTGGCCGAGCTGCAGCAGCTCGGGGTCAGCCCGGCGTCGATGGAGCGCACCGTCATCATCGCGAGCATCGTCGAGGCTGAGGGCATGCGTGACGCCGACCGGCCGAAGATCGCCCGGGTCATCGAGAACCGCCTGGCGCGCAAGATGAAGCTGCAGATGGACTCCACGGTCAGCTACGGCGTGCAGCACCGGGCGATCACGACCACCAACGCCGAGCGGGCCGCCAACAACGGCTACAACACCTACCGCGTGGCGGGGCTGCCGGTCGGCCCGATCAGCAACCCCGGCGCGGCCTCGATCCAGGCGGCCGCCCACCCGGCGGCAGGTCCCTGGCTCTACTTCGTCGCAGTCAACCCCCAGACCGGGGAGACGCGCTTCGCGACGGACGCGTCCAGCCACGCGGCCAACGTCAAGCTCTTCCAGCAGTGGTGCAGCGCGCACCCGGGCAAGTGCTGAGCCGGTCCGGACACCTCGCGGCCGTCCTCGGGTCGCCGGTGGTGCACTCGCTCTCGCCCGCCCTGCACAACGCGGCCTACCGTGCGCTGCGGCTGGAGTCCTGGCGCTACTGCGCCCACGAGGTCCGCGAGTCCGCGCTGGTGGACTTCGTCAGCGGCCTCGGGCCGGAATGGGCGGGGCTGTCGCTGACGATGCCGCTCAAGGAGGTGGCCTTCCGGGTCGCCGACGAGGTGTCGCCGCTGGCCCGGGAGGTTGGGGCGGTCAACACCCTGGTGCGCCTGCCCGGTGACGGCTGGGCAGCCCACAACACCGACGTCCACGGCGTCGAGCAGGCCCTGGCCGGGGCGGGGCTCACCACGATCGGGGAGGCCGTGGTCCTGGGCTCCGGGGCCACCGCCCGCTCGGTGCTGGCCGCGCTGGCCCGGCTGGGCGCCCGCCGGGTGACCTTCGCCGTGCGGGACCTGGCCAGGCCCGAGACCCTGGCCCACGCGGAGCAGGCCGGGGTCGAGGCACTGGTCCGCCCTCTGTCCGAGGTCGCCCGCCTGGCCGCGGCGACGCCGCTGGTGGTGAGCACCCTGCCCGGCGGAGCGGGGGAGCGGGTCGCCGACGACCTCGCCGCCGCGGTCCCCCCGGGCAGCTGGCCCGGAACCGCTGCGGGGGGCGGCCCGGTCCTGTTGGATGTGGTCTACGCGGGCTGGCCCACGCCGCTCGCGCGGACGTTCTCGGACAGGGGGTCGGTCGTCGTGTCTGGCTTCGAGATGCTGCTGCACCAGGCGGGCGCGCAGGTCGAGCTGATGACCGGCCTGGAGCCGCCGCTGGAGGTCATGCGCGCGGCCGGCCTGGCCGAGCTGGCCCGGCGATGACCGTCGCCGGCACGGCACCCTGGTGGCTCGTCGCCGTCGTGGCCGTGGCGGGCGCCGCCGTCGGTGAGGTCGCCGCCCGCCGGCTCGCGACCGGCGGCTACCGCCGCGAGGACGAGCAGCACCTGCCCGTGCCGCCGCACCGCTGGTGGGTGCCGGTTCTGCTGGCGCTGGTGTGGGGGAGCCTGGCCTGGCGATTCGGTGCCGTCGGGCACCTGACCGTGCTGCCGGCATACCTGTATCTCGGGGTGCTCGGGGTGCTGCTGGCCGCGATCGACGCCGACGTGCACCGGCTGCCCGACGCGCTGGTGCTGCCCTCCTACCCCGTGGCGCTGGTGCTCCTCGCCGCGGCGTCGTGGGGGACCGGTGACTGGTGGGTGCTGGTGCGCGCCGCGATGGCCGGGGCGGCGCTGTGGCTGGCCTACCTCGTCCTCGCCCTCATCTCACCCGGCGGCCTCGGCTTCGGCGACGTCAAGCTCGCCGGGGTCCTCGGGCTGTTCCTCGGCTGGCTCGGCTGGGGGCCGGTGGTCCTGGCGACCCTGGCCGCGTTCCTGCTCGGCGGCCTCGCCGGCGTGGTGCTGCTGGTCGCGCGCCGGGTGACCCGCCACTCCCACATCGCCTTCGGCCCGGCCATGCTCGCCGGCGCATGGCTCGTCGTGTGCGCGCCGGTCCAGCTCCTGACCGGGTCGCCGACGGGCTGAGCCTGCATGGGAGGATCACCGGCATGCTGCGTTGGTTGACTGCCGGTGAGTCCCACGGCCCTGCCCTCGTCGCGGTCCTGGAGGGGCTGCCGGCAGGGGTGGAGGTGACCACGGGGGACGTCGCGGCAGCCCTGGCCCGACGCCGCCTCGGCTACGGCCGCGGCGCCCGGATGAAGTTCGAGCAGGACGCGGTGGAGTTCCTCGGCGGCCTGCGCCACGGCATCACCCTCGGCTCGCCCATCGCGATCCGGGTCGGCAACTCCGAGTGGCCCAAGTGGCAGACCGTGATGAGCCCGGACCCGGTCGACGCCGAGGCCTATGCCGCGTCGGACGACGTGGGCGCTCCGCAGGAGGTCGGTCGCAACAAGCCGCTGACCCGCCCGCGCCCCGGCCACGCTGACCTGGTCGGCATGCAGAAGTACGGCTTCGACGACGCCCGGCCGGTGCTGGAGCGCGCGTCCGCCCGGGAGACCGCGGCCCGGGTCGCCCTCGGCGCCGTGGCCGCGCGGTTCCTCCAGCAGGCCTACGGCATCCTCCTGGTCGCGCACACGGTGGCCATCGGTGCTGCCGCGGTCGCCGACGACGCAGCGGTGCCGACCCCCGACGACGTGGCCGCGCTCGACGCCAGCCCGGTGCGCAGCCTCGACCTGCCCGGCACGACCGCGATGGTCGCCGAGATCGAGGCCGCCAAGAAGGACGGCGACACCCTCGGCGGCGTCGTGGAGGTCCTCGCCTACGGGCTGCCCCCGGGCCTGGGTTCGCACGTGCACTGGGACCGGCGGCTCGACGCCCAGCTCGCCGGCGCGCTCATGGGCATCCAGGCGATCAAGGGAGTCGAGGTGGGTGACGGGTTCCGCACCGCGGCCCGCCGCGGCTCGGCCGCCCACGACGAGATGGAGCGCGACGACACCGGCGCCATCCGCCGGCGCACCGGCCGGGCCGGCGGCACCGAGGGCGGCATGTCCACCGGCGAGGTCCTGCGCGTGCGCGCGGCGATGAAGCCGATCAGCACCGTCCCGCGCGCCCTCGACACCGTCGACGTGGCCAGCGACGAGCCGGCGAGCGCAATCCACCAGCGCTCCGACGTGTGCGCCGTGCCCGCGGCCGGGGTGGTCGCCGAGGCCATGGTCGCGCTCGTGCTCGCCCAGGCCTGCGTCGAGAAGTTCGGCGGCGACAGCGTCGCCGAGACCGCCCGCAACCACGCCGGCTACCTGGCCTCGATCCCCGAGGGGATGCGCTCGTGGTGACCTCCGGTATGCCGTCCGCCTCCGCTGCGGACGGGGCCGCCACGCGCCCGGTCGCCGTGCTCATCGGCCCGCCCGGGTCCGGCAAGACCGTCGTCGGCCGCGCGCTCGCGGAACTGCTCGGCGTCGCCCTGCGCGACACCGACGAGGCGGTCGAGCAGGCGCAGCAGCGCAGCATCTCCGACATCTTCGTCGAGGACGGCGAGGCACGGTTCCGCGAGCTCGAGCGCCAGGAGGTGGCGGCCTCCCTCGCCAGCCACAGCGGCGTGCTGTCCCTGGGCGGGGGAGCGGTCATGGACCCGGCCCCCGCGGAGGCGCTGGCCGGGCACACGGTGGTGTTCCTCCAGGTCGGCATCGCCGATGCCGCCAAGCGGGTCGGCTTCGACCGCAGCAGGCCGCTGTTGATGATGAACCCGCGCGCGCAGTGGGTGCGGCTCATGGACGCCCGCCGCCCGACCTACGAACGGCTGGCCACCCTGCGCGTCGACACCGCCGGTCGCACGCCGCAGGACATCGCCGCCGAGATCGCCGAAGCCCTGGGGGAGCAGCCGTGACCGAGCCGACCCGGATCAGCGTGGGCGGGGACTACGACGTCGTCATCGGCACCGGCCTGCTGGCTGAGCTGCCCGGCCTGCTCGGTGAGGGCGTGGAGCGGGTGCTGGTCATCCACCCCCGCGCGCTGCGCGCCACCGGTGAAGCCGTGCGCGACGACCTTGCCGCAGAAGGGTTCTCGGCGTTCGTGGCCGAGGTGCCCGACGCCGAGGAGGCCAAGTCCGCCGAGGTGGCGGCGTTCCTCTGGGGCGTGCTGGGGCAGGCCGGCTTCACCCGGTCCGACGCGGTCGTGGCCGTCGGTGGCGGCACGGTCACCGACCTGGCCGGCTTCATCGCGGCCACCTGGCTGCGCGGGGTCAAGGTCGTGCACGTGCCGACGACACTGCTCGGGATGGTCGACGCCGCGGTCGGTGGCAAGACCGGCATCAACACCGCCGAGGGCAAGAACCTCGTCGGGGCGTTCCACCCGCCGGCGGGGGTGCTGTGCGACCTGGCCACCCTGGCCACGCTGCCGAAGCACGACTTCGTGGCCGGCATGGCCGAGGTGGTCAAGTGCGGCTTCATCGCCGACCCCCGCATCCTCGAGCTGGTCGAGGCCGACCCGCAGGCGGCGACCCACGCCGAGGGTGCGCCGGTGCGTGAGCTCATCGAACGGGCGGTGTCGGTCAAGGCCGACGTCGTCGCGCAGGACCTGCGCGAGTCCTCACTGCGGGAGATCCTCAACTACGGGCACACCTTCGGCCACGCCATCGAGCAGGTGGAGCGCTACTCCTGGCGCCACGGCGCGGCGGTCAGCGTGGGCATGGTCTACGTCGCCGAGCTGGCCCGGCTGGCGGGCCGTCTCGACGACGCCGTGGTCGACCGGCACCGCGCGGTGCTGCGCAGCCTCGGGCTGCCGACGGCCTACCGCGGTGACCGCTGGCCGCGCCTGCTCGAGGCGATGAAGCGGGACAAGAAGAGCCGAGGCTCGATGCTGCGGTTCGTCATCCTGGACGACGTGGGCCGGCCGACCCGGCTGGAGGGGCCCGACCCCGCGCTGCTGCAGGCGGCCTACGCCGAGGTCAGCGAGGACACCGCACCCCGGGGCATCTCCCTCGGCTGACCGCGAGTCCCGGGCTCGGTCCATGCAGACCCAAAGTCAGCGTGGCGCCGGCGCGGCAGCGCAGACCGGACCGGCCACGTGGGTGGTCTGCGGCAGGACCAGGGGCTGCACCAGCGTGGTGACCGGACCGGCGGCCGACGCGGGCTCGAGCACGTGGAGCACCAGGGTCCGGGTCTGGCCGGGGCTGATCTCCAGCTCGGAGGTGAACACCGGGCGCCCGGCCTGGGCATCCACGGTGAGCAGCGCCTGCCGGCCGTCGAGCGTGGCGCCGTCGAACCCGGCGCCTCGGGTGGCGTAGTAGCTGACCAGCAGCCGGTTGGTCCCGGGCGGGACGCTGCCCCTGGGCAGGTCCGCGCGCCCGGCGACGTAGTCGGTCAGACCGGAGCGGGGCGCGCCGTTGGTGAGCCGGATCGTCACGGTCGCCGGACGCTGGCCGCCCTGGCAGGAGCCGCTGCGGTAGGTCACGTCCCGGGCGAGGTAGTAGTCGAGCTTGTTGCCACCGCCGTTGTTGATGACCACGGCGGAGAACAGCCCGCTGGTGTCGCTGAGCGTGCCGCCGACCGGCTGCCGCGCCAGGACCTGCTGCTCGGCCGGGCGGGTGCTGTAGAGCATGAGCCGGCGCTGGCCGACAGCCTGGCCGAGCGCGTCGGCGAGCGCGACGGCCCTGGCTGGGCCACGCTGCAGCACGTCGTCGGCGACCGCCTTGGCGACCACGACGAGGAACGCCTTGCGCTGGACCGGGTCGGTGAACCGGGCGTAGGCGTCGCGCTCGGTGAGCGACACGACGTTGGCGGCGTTGAGCACGGTCCCGTCGGCCAGGCGGGTCGGCCCCGTGACGGCGAGCAGCATGGCCAGCGCCGAGGGGTCGGTGGCGATCGCCCCGTCGAGGTGCTGCCCGCTCCGGGCCTGCCAGAACCGCATGAGCAGCTTCGCCGCGTCGGGGAAGTGGGGGCCGGAGGTGGTGTTGCCGAAGAAGCGGTCGGGGGCGGCGCCCTGGAAGTGCTGGGCGTAGCCGGCGCTGAGGCCGCCGAGGCCAACCCGGAGCCCGCCGAAGTCGCTGTCGACACCGAAGTGCTCGAAGGTCAACCGGCCCCGGTCGGCGCGCAGGATCGCGTAGGCGCCGGGCAGGCCACCCAGGCCACGCGCCTCGGTGCTGTTCTCGAACGCGACGAGGTAGCGGCGGGTCCCGTCGGCGCCCATCATCGGCGGCACCAGCGTGACCACGTCGTGGGTGGTGGACAGCTGTGTGCAGAGGTCGCCCACCTGCCCGACCAGCTGGGTCCGGGCGCGGTCGACGGCGCCGATGCCGGTCGTCGCGGGCAGGGCGCGCACCCGGGCGAGGATCTCCTGCGCCTTGGTGTGGGCGCGCGCGAGCGGCTCGCGGGCTGCGGTGATCGGGGCCAGATCGACCCCGCCGAGGCGGTGCAGGTCGCGGGTGAGCAGCTCGTGCTGCACGGCCCGCAGCTCGGGAAGCACCTGGTGCGAGAGGTCCGCGACGGCGCCCGAGGCGCCGGCCACGGTGGTGAACGGCCGGCCCACGATGGGGACGGCGGAGGCCAGCTGCCAGACCGGCCCGGAGGTCAGGGCGCGGGCCGCATCCGCCTCACGCTGGACCTGCCGCAGGCGGGCCTCCACCTCGGTGGCGGGAGCGTCGCGGCGGACCAGGTCCGCGCGCAGCAGACCGACCGCCACCTGCGCATCACGCAGGTGGCGGTCGGTCTGGACAGCGGACCACGCCAGGGCCACTCCGTAGAGGGCCGCGGCCGCGGCAACGGCAAACGCCCCACGGCGCAGGCGTCGCCGACGGCCGGGCAACTCCCCGGAGGTCAGGCGGCGGAGCCGGTGCTCTTGCGGCGCTGCGAGGCGACCACGAGGGCGCCACCGCCGACGAGGAGCACCAGGCCCGCGCCGACCGTCCTGGCCACGTCAGCGCCGGTGAAGGCCAGCGAGCCGGTGCCGGAGGTGGCGGAGGTGCCGGTGCCGGACGTGGTGCCCGCGCCGGCCGAGCTCACGACCGTGAAGGAGGTGCTCTTGGAGACACCCGAGGTGGACCCGGTCAGCGTGAACGTGTGGGTGCCCGGGTCGAGGTTGGCCGGCACCCGGAAGGAGCCGGAGACGACGCCACCGGCGCTCGAGCGCCAGGAGCCCACGACCTGCGGCGTGGACCGGACGACGCCGGTGACGAGCTCCTTGCTGCCGAAGCCCTTGGCCTGGAAGGAGACCTTCTCGCCGGGCGTGACGGTGGTGTCGCTGACGGCCACGGTGCACTGGCTGGCCGGGTAGCCCCCCTGGCAGGTCGCAGCGTCGGCCGCACCCGCGATGGCGACGGAGGCGCCGGTGAGTGCAGCGGAAAGACTCACGGCAGCAAAGGCTGCCTTGAGAGCGCGCATGTGTTTCTCCCCTGTATTCGGAATCCGCGATGGTGATCCATTGCGAAAGATAGCGGAGAATGTCTGGCTGTGGGCCCTTTCACATGAATTCATCGCCTCGATCTGCTTTTCCCTGAATGCGCATTCTTGGGCTTCTCCTAGAATTCCCGCATGACCTCTCGCGTGCTCGTGCTGAATGGCCCCAACCTCAACCGCCTGGGCACCCGCGAGCCCGAGGTCTACGGCAGCGAGTCCCTCGCCGACGTCGAGCACGCGGTGCGCAACCTGGGGACCGAGCTCGGCCTCGAGGTCGACTTCCGCCAGACCAACGACGAGTCGCAGCTCATCGGCTGGGTGCATGAGGCCGTCGACGCGGGGGTGGACGTGGTGCTCAACCCGGCGGCGTTCACGCACTACTCCTATGCGCTGCGTGACGCCTGCGCCCTCATCACCTCCGCCGGTCGGCGCCTCGTCGAGGTCCACCTGTCCAACCCCGCGGCCCGCGAGGAGTTCCGGCACACCTCGGTCGTGGCCGGCGTGGCCACGGGGACGGTCGCCGGGTTCGGCACCGGGTCCTACCTGCTTGCGCTCCACGCCCTGGCCCGATGAGCGTCCCGACGCTGCGCACCGCGCGGCTGCGGCTGGAGCCGCTCGACCCGGGCCGGCACGCCGCAGCCCTGCACGAGCTGTATGCCGCGCCGGAGTTCGCTGCCCACCTCGCCTCGGGGGCGCACGCCACGGTGCAGGACAAGGCCGACTACCTGCGCGTGTTCGAGGACCTGCCCCCGGGGCTCGGCGGCTGGGTCGCGCAGCTGGTCGACGGCTCCGCCGACCCCGGCCGGGTGGTCGGCCGGTTCTCCCTGCGCCCGTGGAAGCACGCCGCCCCGGCCGACCCGCCCGAGGTCGGCTGGTTCCTGGCCGTCGACCAGTGGGGCCGCGGGCTCGCCGCCGAGGGCATGCGCGCGGTGCTGCGGTATGCCGCGTGGCAGCTGCGCCTGCCGACGGTCCTGGCACTGGTCCGCCACGACAACGACCGCAGCCGCGTCCTGGCGCAGCGCCTCGGGGGCGTGGTGACCGGGCAGGGCAGCTGGTACGGCTCCGAGCCGTCGCTGCGCTACGACATCGCCCTGCCGGTGGTGCGTGAGGGCCGGCCGGCGGACCGCGACGCGGTCATCGACCTGTGGCAGCGCGCGGCCCGCCGTCCAGACGGGACCCCGGCGCCGTTCATCGACGAGGAGATCGCCGAGGGCAAGCTGGCGCACGGCATCCGCCGACTCGCCCACGTCGGCGACACCCTGGTCGGCATGGCCATCGGCCAGCAGGCGGTGCAGGGCGTCGGCGTCGGCGACGAGCCGCCGGTGCCCGGCCTGCTGCACGTCTCCCTCGTCGCCACCGAGCCCGCCCGCGAGGGCTGGGGCATCGGCTCGGCACTCCTCACGGACGTCCTCGACCGTGGCCGGGCTCAGGGCTTCGACCGCGCGCAGCTGTGGGTGCTCGAGGACAACCCGCGGGCCCGCGGGATCTACGAGCGGTTCGGCTTCACCGTCACGCCGGCGCACACCCGCGTCGACGAGGCGGGGGAGCGGGTGCTGCGCTACGAGCTCCGGCTCTGAGGCCGCGGACCGCCGGTCGTCCCGGAGGAGGGGGGTCCTGACAGGGTCTCCTCAGATCCACGCCGGATGTCTACGGTCGCTGACATGGACACGCTGACCCTGAACAACGACGTCGCCATGCCCGCCCTCGGGCTGGGGGTCTTCCAGACACCGCCCGACGAGACCCGGGCAGCCGTGGAGGCGGCGCTGCGCACCGGCTACCGGCACGTCGACACCGCCGCGGCGTACGGCAACGAGCGCGAGGTCGGCGAGGCCATCCACGCCAGTGGGCTGGCCCGCGACGACGTCTTCATCGAGACGAAGATCTGGATCAGCGACTACGGCTACGACGAGACGCTGCACGGCTTCGAGAAGAGCGCCGCCAAGCTCGGCGTCGAGAAGGTCGACCTGCTGATCCTGCACCAGGCACTGCCCTCGGCCTTCGACAGGACGGTGGAGGCGTACCGCGCGCTCGAGAGGCTGCTGGACGAGGGCAGGGTGCGCGCTATCGGGGTCAGCAACTTCATGGTCGACCACCTCACCACGCTGCTCGAGAAGTCGACGGTCGTGCCGGCGGTCAACCAGATCGAGGTCCATCCCTACTTCCAGCAGCGGGGGGTCCAGGCGTTCGGCGTCGAGCACGGCATCCTGACCCAGGCGTGGTCGCCCATCGGTGGCATCACCTTCTACCGCGACGGCAGCCACGGCAGCACGCTCGACGACCCGGTGATCGGCGAGATCGCTGGCGCGCATGGCAAGTCGGCCGCGCAGGTGATGTTGCGCTGGCACCTGCAGCGGGGCCGCTCGGTCATCCCGAAGTCGACCAGGCCGCACCGCATCGCGGAGAACATCGACGTCTTCGACTTCGTGCTGAGCGAGGACGAGCTGGCCGCCGTGGACGGTCTCGACACCGGCCGGCGCGGCGGACCGGAGCCGACCGACATCACCCTGGAAAGGTTCGGCCGTCCGATCCCCGAAGCCTGACGCGCCTCCGCCCGCTCCGTATCCCCTGCCGGCATGGTGGCCGGAGCGAGGTCACCGGCCGCCGCCGCGTGCGGGCCGGTGCCGGGGTGCCCGCTAGACTGACCGGGATCCCGACCTGACCTCACGGGCGCCCGCCTGCGCTGACTGACCCGCGCACCCGGCGGCCCGTCATACGAAAGAGAACCGCGCGTGGCTTCGACCAACGACCTCAAGAACGGCATGGTGCTCAACATCGACGGACAGCTGTGGTCCGTCGTGGAGTTCCAGCACGTCAAGCCGGGCAAGGGCCCGGCCTTCGTGCGCACCAAGCTCAAGGCCGTGCTCTCCGGCAAGGTCGTCGACAAGACGTTCAACGCCGGCACCAAGGTCGAGACCGCCAACGTCGACAAGCGCGACATGCAGTACCTGTACAAGGACGGCAGCGACTTCGTCTTCATGGACGGCTCGACCTACGACCAGATCCACGTCTCCGAGGACATCGTGGGCAAGTCGGCCGACTTCATGCTGGAGAACCAGGAGGCGATCGTCGCCACCCACGACGGCGTGCCGCTCTACGTCGAGCTGCCGGCCTCCGTGGTCCTGGAGATCACCTACACCGAGCCGGGCCTGCAGGGCGACCGTTCCACCGGTGGCACCAAGCCGGCCACGCTGGAGACCGGCGCGCAGATCGCCGTCCCGCTCTTCCTCGAGACCGGCACCAAGGTCAAGGTGGACACCCGCGACGGGTCCTACCTCGGCCGCGTCAACTGACGCCAGCACCCGACCGGCCCTGACCGCACCACCGAAAGCAGCCCCCTGATGTCCGCCCGCAGCAAGGCCCGCAAGCGCGCCCTCGACATCCTCTTCGAGGCCGAGCAGCGCGGGATCAACGTCGAGTCCCTGCTCGCCGAGCGCCTCGCCCACCCCGGCACCGAGGCGCCGCTGAACGAGTACACCGTCGAGCTGGTGCAGGGCGTGGTGCGCAAGTGGGTGGCGATCAACGAGCTGCTCGCGACCTACAGCCAGGGCTGGACGATCGAGCGGATGCCCGCGGTCGACCGGGCCATCCTGCGGATCGGCGCGTTCGAGGTGCTCTACGCCGACGACGTGCCCGACGCGGTGGCGATCTCCGAGGCGGTCGCGCTGGCGAAGAGCCTGTCCACCGACGACTCGCCGACGTTCGTCAACGGGCTGCTCGCGCGGATCGCGGAGGTCAAGCCGACGCTGGTCTGAGCGCTCAGCTGCTCACGCGGGAGGCTGGGGTGTCCACCAGGACGCCCCAGCCTCTCAGCATCTCCAGCATCCGTGCGGTGCCGACCTGGTGGATCGAGGCCAGCGCGCGCAGGTCCTCCTCGGTCAGCGGCAGATCGGGGGAGTCCTCCCCGCGCTGGGTGCGCAGCGTCGCGGCATACCGCTCCAGCGCCTGCGTCGGCTCGCCCTGCAGGCGGGCCAGGGCGCGCAGGTCCAGCCCGTATGCCGTGTCCGGCACCGCGCCCGGCACCCCGCCGCCGTCGGGCAGCAGCGCGGCGAGGGCCACCCCGTAGAAGCGGGCGAGCTCGGCCAGCCGCTCGACCGTCACCGCCCGGTCTCCGCGCTCCCAGGAGCCCACGACGACGGCCTTGAACCGCCCCTCGGACCGGTCCTGCACAGCCTGCAGCGACAGTCCCTGCTGGGTGCGCACCGACCGCAGCCGTGCCCCCAGCACCCGCGCGAAGTCCGACGCCACGTCGCCGACCCTACCGCCGGGACGCGCCGGTCCCGCGGTGCCGGTGGCCCGGGTCGGTCCGCGTCCGGGCGGACGGGTACGCTGTGCGGCGACCGACATCCTTTAACGACCCGTCCCGTGAGGCGGGGAAGGAGGTCCTGACGCTGATGCGTCCTGACTTTGGCGTACCCCCGCAGGCCGCGTCCGCCGACGCCGCCGCCCCCCGAGTGGTGATGAGCGAGGCCGACGTCTCGCGGGCCCTGCGCCGCATCGCCCACGAGATCCTCGAGCGGAACAAGGGCGCGCAGTCCCTGGTCGTGCTCGGCATCCCCACGCGTGGCGTGGCCCTGGCCCGCCGCCTCGTGAAGGTCATGGCCGAGGTCGAGGGGCGTGAGGTCCCCGTCGGCGCGCTCGATGTGACGATGTACCGCGACGACCTGCGCCGCAACCCCACCCGCGCGGTGGAGCACACCGACATCCCGGCGCCCGGCATCGACGGGCGGACGGTGGTGCTCGTCGACGACGTGCTCTTCTCCGGCCGCACCGTCCGGGCCGCCCTGGACGCCCTGTCCGACCTGGGCCGGCCGCAGGCCGTGCGCCTCGCGGTGCTGGTCGACCGCGGGCACCGCGACCTGCCGATCCGCGCCGACTTCGTGGGCAAGAACCTGCCGACCTCCAGCAGCGAGCGGGTCAGCGTGCGCCTGGCCGAGCACGACGGCACCGACGAGGTCCTGATCAGTGGGGGTGAGCGCCGATGAGGCACCTGCTGTCCATGCGCGACCTCGACCGCGACGGCGTGCTGTCCATCCTGGACACCGCCGCCTCGATGCACGACGTGCAGCGGCGCGAGGTCAAGAAGCTGCCCACCCTGCGCGGACGCACGGTGGTCAACCTGTTCTTCGAGGACTCCACCCGGACCCGCTCCTCGTTCGAGATCGCGGGCAAGTGGCTCTCGGCCGACGTCATCAACATCTCCGGCAAGGGCTCCTCCACCAGCAAGGGCGAGTCGCTGCGCGACACCGTGCTCACCGTGGCCGCGATGGGGGTCGACGGCCTGGTCATCCGCCACGGTGCCAGCGGCGCCGCCGCGCAGGTCTCGCAGTGGGTCGACGCGGCGGTGGTCAACGCCGGCGACGGCACCCACGAGCACCCCACGCAGGCCCTGCTCGACGCCTACACGATGCGCGCGCGCCTCGGCGACCTCGACGGCCGCCACGTCGCGATCGTCGGCGACCTGACCCACTCGCGGGTCCTGCGCAGCAACCTCATCTGCCTGCGCACCCTCGGCGCGCGGGTCACCGTCGTCGCCCCGCCGACCCTCATGCCCAGCGGCATCGCCACGTGGGCCGCCACGGACGGCTTCGAGACGGCCTACGACCTCGACGAGGTCCTGCCGCACGTCGACGCGGTGATGATGCTGCGGGTGCAGCGCGAGCGGATGAGCGGCGGCTACTTCCCGACGGCGCGGGAGTACACCGTCGGCTACGGCCTGACCCGGGAGCGCCTGGCCCGCCTGCCCGAGCACGCGGTCATCTGCCACCCCGGGCCGATGAACCGTGGCCTGGAGATCGCCGCCGACGCCGCCGACGCGGCCCAGTCCCTGATCCTCGACCAGGTCTCCGCCGGCGTGGCCGTGCGGATGTCGGTCCTCTACCACTTGCTGGCCTCCTCGGGTGCCGGCACCGCCGAAGGGAGCGTGGCGTGAGCCTGCTGATCAAGGGCGCCGACCTGGCGGGCGCCGGCGCTGGTGACCTGCTCGTCCGTGACGGGGTCATCGTCGAGGCCGGCACGGTCAGCGCGCCGGCCGACGCGGAGGTCATCGACGCAGACGGCCTGGTCGCCCTGCCCGGTCTGGTCGACCTGCACACGCACCTGCGCGAGCCCGGCCGCGAGGACGCCGAGACCATCGCCAGCGGCTCGGCCGCGGCGGCGGTCGGCGGCTACACCGCGGTGCTCGCCATGGCCAACACCTCGCCGGTCACCGACACCGCGGAGGCGGCCGAGCGGGTCGCCGAGCTCGGGCAGCGTGCCGGGCTGGTCGACGTGCAGCCGGTCGGCGCCGTCACCAAGGGCCTGGCCGGCGAGGAGCTCGCCGAGCTCGGCCTCATGGCCCGCAGCCGGGCCCGGGTGCGGGTGTTCTCCGACGACGGCCGCTGCGTCGCCGACGCCCGCGTGATGCGCCGCGCCCTGGAGTACGTCAAGGCCTTCGGCGGGGTCGTGTCCCAGCACTCCCAGGACCCGCGCCTGGCCGGCCCCGACGCCTGCTGCCACGAGGGTGAGCTCTCCGGCCGGCTCGGCCTGCCCGGCTGGCCCGCCGTCGCCGAGGAGAGCATCGTAGCGCGCGACGTGATGCTGGCCCGGCACACCGGCTCGCGCGTCCACGTCGCCCACGCCTCCACCGCCGGCACCGTCGAGGTGCTGCGCTGGGCCAAGGCGCAGGGCATCGCGGTGACCGCCGAGGTCACCCCGCACCACCTGGTGCTGACCACCGACCTGCTCGCCGGCTACGACCCGACGTTCAAGGTCAACCCGCCGCTGCGCCCGGCCGAGGACGTCGAGGCGCTGCGCGAGGCGCTGGCCGACGGCACCATCGACGCGGTCGCCACCGACCACGCCCCGCACGCCCGGCACGACAAGGAGCACGCCTTCGTCGACGCCGCCTTCGGGATGCTCGGCCTGGAGACCGCGCTGTCGGTCGTCAGCGACGTCATGGTGCGCTCCGGCCGGCTGGACTGGGCCGGGGTGGCCCGCGTCATGTCGGTCAGCCCGGCCCGCATCGCCGGCCTGTCCGGCCATGGCCGACCGCTCGCCGTCGGCGAGCCGGCCAACCTCACCCTTGTCGACCCCGACGCCACGGTCACCATCGACCGGCAGGCGTCCCACTCGCTGTCCCGCAACAACCCCTGGCATGGTCGCACCTTCACCGGCGCGGTCCACGGCACGGTGCTGCGGGGCCGCCCCACGGTGCTGAAGGGAGCCCTGGCATGACCCGCCTGCAGGCAGTGGGGGTGCTGCTGATCGTCCTCGGGGTGGTCTACGCCCTGATGTACCTCGGGTGGCTGCGCCGTGCGCGCCGTCACCAGTCCGCGGCGGTCGCCGCCGCGACGGGGACGCCGCTGGCCACCTACCGCGCCCCCGATCCGGTCCAGCGCGACGCCACGGGCGAGATCCCCGTGATCCCCGCGCCGCCGGAGGAGGACGCGCCGACGTTGATGTCGCTGGAGGAGACCGGCCAGTTCGAGCTGCCGATGGCGATCGACGACTGGGCCCGCGCCGAGGGCACCTACGTCAGCACCACCATCGCCGTCTCCCGCCTCGAGCGGGTCAACGCGGCCGGGCTCGGCGCGAAGTCCGAGGCGACGATGATCGTCGACGGCGCCGGCGTGCGCTGGGAGCGCCAGGGCGCGGTGCCGGTCCACGTCGAGCGGCACACCGTCACCGCGGTGCGCCTCGACCGGGGCATGGCCGGCAAGTTCGTCGGGCAGAACCGCCTGGTCGTCGTCTCCTGGCGCGCCCCGGACGGGCAGATCTACGACACCGGGTTCCTGCCCCGCTACAAGACCGACACCGACGCGCTGATCGAGGCCGTGAACCGGCTGATCGAGGACGGAGACCTGTGAACCCCCATCCCGACCTGCTCGAGCGCGAGCCCGCGATCCTCGTCCTGGAGGACGGACGCGCCTTCCGTGGCGACGCCTACGGCGCGGTGGGCGAGACCGTCGGCGAGGCGGTCTTCTCCACCGGCATGACCGGCTACCAGGAGACGCTCACGGACCCGAGCTACCACCGGCAGGTGGTCGTCATGACCGCCCCGCACGTCGGCAACACCGGCGTCAATGACGAGGACCCCGAGTCCCGGCGCATCTGGGTCGCCGGCTACGTGGTGCGCGACCCCGCGGTGCGCCCGTCGAGCTGGCGCTCGCAGCGCACCCTCGAGGACGAGCTCACGGCGCAGGGCGTCGTCGGCATCAGCGGCATCGACACCCGGGCGCTGACCCGCCACCTGCGCGAGCGGGGCGCGATGCGGGTCGGGGTCTTCTCCGGCGCCGCCGCCCGCGAGCCGCACGAGCAGCTGCTGGAGCGCGTCCGCACCGCCCCGCAGATGAGCGGCGCGGCCCTCGCCGGCGAGGTCACGACCACCGAGCCCTACGTCGTCCCGGCGGTGGGGGAGAAGCGGTTCACCGTCGCGGCCCTCGACCTCGGGATCAAGGCGATGACCCCGGCGCTCATGGCGCAGCAGGGGATCGAGGTGCACGTGCTGCCGGCCACGGCGACCTTCGAGCAGGTGCAGGCGCTGTCCCCGGACGGCGTCTTCTTCTCCAACGGGCCCGGTGACCCCGCCAGCGCCGAGCACGAGGTCACCCTGCTGCGGCAGGTCCTCGACGCGCGGATCCCGTTCTTCGGCATCTGCTTCGGCAACCAGCTGCTCGGCCGCGCCCTCGGCTTCGGCACCTACAAGCTCAAGTACGGCCACCGCGGGATCAACCAGCCGGTCATCGACCGCACCACCGGCAAGGTGGAGATCACCGCCCACAACCACGGCTTCGCCGTGGACGCACCGCTGGACGGCGCGGTCGCCGCCCCCGGCAACCCGGCATACGGGCGGGTGCAGGTCTCCCACGTCTGCCTCAACGACGACGTCGTCGAGGGCCTGGAGTGCCTGGACCTGCCGGCTTACTCGGTGCAGTACCACCCCGAGGCGGCGGCCGGCCCGCACGACGCCGGCTACCTGTTCGACCGCTTCGTCCAGCTCATGACTGCCAGCAAGGAAGGTCGCGCCTGATGCCCCGCCGCACTGACATCAACAGCGTCCTGGTCATCGGGTCCGGCCCGATCGTCATCGGCCAGGCCTGCGAGTTCGACTACTCCGGCACCCAGGCCTGCCGCGTCCTGCGCGAGGAGGGGATCCGGGTCATCCTGGTCAACTCCAACCCGGCGACGATCATGACCGACCCGGAGTTCGCCGACGCGACCTACGTCGAGCCGATCACCCCCGAGGTCATCGAGACGATCATCGCCAAGGAGCGCCCGGACGCGGTGCTGGCCACCCTCGGCGGGCAGACGGCGCTCAACGCCGCGATCGCGTTGCACGAGAACGGTGTCCTGGAGAAGTACAACTGCCCGCTCATCGGAGCCAACGTCGAGGCGATCCAGCTCGGCGAGGACCGCCAGGCGTTCAAGGGCGTCGTCGAGCGCTGCGGCGCCGAGGTGGCCAGGTCGGTGATCGCGCACACGATGGAGGAGTGCCTCGCGGCCGCCGAGGAGCTCGGCTACCCCATGGTCGTGCGCCCGTCCTTCACCATGGGCGGTCTCGGCTCCGGCTTCGCCCACGACGAGGAGGACCTGCGCCGTATCGCGGGTGCCGGCCTGCACGACAGCCCCACCACCGAGGTGCTCCTGGAGGAGTCCATCCTCGGCTGGAAGGAGTACGAGCTCGAGGTCATGCGCGACCACGCCGACAACGTCGTGGTCGTCTGCTCGATCGAGAACCTCGACCCGATGGGCGTGCACACCGGCGACTCGATCACCGTCGCCCCCGCGCTGACGCTGACCGACCGCGAGTACCAGCGGCTGCGCGACATCGGCATCAAGGTCATCCGCGAGGTCGGCGTCGACACCGGCGGCTGCAACATCCAGTTCGCGGTCAACCCGGCCGACGGCCGCATCATCGTCATCGAGATGAACCCGCGGGTGTCGCGCTCCTCGGCGCTGGCGTCCAAGGCGACCGGCTTCCCGATCGCCAAGATCGCCGCGAAGATGGCCGTCGGCTACACCCTCGACGAGGTGCCCAACGACATCACCCGCGAGACGCCGGCGAGCTTCGAGCCGACCCTGGACTACGTCGTGGTCAAGGTGCCGCGGTTCGCGTTCGAGAAGTTCCCCGCCGCCGACCCGACGCTGACCACGACGATGAAGTCGGTCGGTGAGGCGATGGCCATCGGGCGCAACTTCACCGAGGCGCTGCAGAAGGCGCTGCGGTCGATGGAGCGCAAGGGCTCCACCTTCCACTGGCGCGCGGACGAGGCGCCGAGCAAGGAGCAGGCCCGCGCGCTGCTGGACCAGGCCCGCACCCCCACCGACGGCCGGATCGTCCTGGTGCAGCAGGCGCTGCGCGGCGGGCTGAGCGTCGAGCAGGTGCACGAGGCGACCGGCATCGACCCGTGGTTCCTGGACCAGATGCAGCTCATCAACCAGGTCGCCGGGACCATCGCGGCGGCCGACCAGCTGACCCCGCGGCTGCTGCGCCTCGCCAAGCGGCACGGCTTCTCCGACGCCCAGCTGGCCGAGCTCACCGGCATGCCCGAGGCCGTGGTCCGCGGCGTGCGGCACGCCCTCGGGGTGCGTCCGGTCTACAAGACCGTCGACACCTGCGCGGCGGAGTTCGCGGCGCAGACGCCCTACCACTACAGCTCCTACGACGAGGAGACCGAGGTGCAGCCGCGCGAGCGGCCCGCGGTGATCATCCTCGGCTCGGGGCCCAACCGGATCGGCCAGGGCGTGGAGTTCGACTACTCCTGCGTCCACGCCAGCTTCGCGCTGCGCGACCACGGCTTCGACACGGTCATGGTCAACTGCAACCCCGAGACGGTCTCCACGGACTACGACACCTCCAGCCGGCTGTACTTCGAGCCGCTCACCCTGGAGGACGTGCTCGAGGTGGTCCACGCCGAACGGCAGGCCGGCCCGGTCGCCGGCGTGGTGGTGCAGCTCGGCGGGCAGACCCCGCTCGGCCTGGCCCAGGCGCTCAAGGACGAGGGCGTGCCGGTGGTCGGCACCTCCCCGGAGGCGATCCACCTCGCCGAGGACCGCGGTGCCTTCGGCCGGGTGCTGCACGAGGCGCAGCTGCCCGCTCCCCGCCACGGCACGGCATACAGCGCCGAGGAGGCCATCGAGGTGGCCCGGGAGATCGGCTACCCGGTCCTGGTCCGGCCCTCCTACGTCCTCGGCGGCCGCGGCATGGAGATCGTGTACGACGACGAGACGCTCGCGGGCTACGTCACCCGCGCGACGCACGCCTCCCCGGAGCACCCGGTGCTGGTCGACCGGTTCCTCGACGAGGCCATCGAGATCGACGTCGACGCGCTCTACGACGGCCACGAGATGTACCTCGGCGGGATCATGGAGCACATCGAGGAGGCCGGCATCCACTCCGGTGACTCGGCGTGCGTGCTGCCGCCGGTGACCCTCGGGCCCGAGGAGCTCAACCGGGTGCGCGAGTCCACGCTCAAGCTGGCGCAGGGCATCGGGGTCAAGGGCCTGATGAACGTGCAGTTCGCGCTGGCCCAGGACGTCCTCTACGTGCTCGAGGCCAACCCGCGAGCCAGCCGCACGGTGCCATTCGTGGCCAAGGCCACCGGCGTCCCGCTGGCGCGCGCCGCGGCCCGGGTCATGCTCGGTGCCTCGATCGCCGAGCTGCGCGCGGAGGGGATGCTTCCGCCCGAGGGCGACGGCGGCCGGATGCCGGCCCACGCGCCGATGGCCGTCAAGGAGGCGGTGCTGCCGTTCAAGCGGTTCCGCACCCGTGAGGGCCAGGTGGTCGACAGCCTGCTCGGGCCGGAGATGCGCTCCACCGGTGAGGTCATGGGCATCGACGCCGACTTCGGTGCGGCGTTCGCCAAGAGCCAGCTCGGCTCGATCAGCGGCCTGCCGCGCAAGGGCACGATCTTCGTCTCCGTGGCCAACCGCGACAAGCGGGGCATGATCTTCCCGGTCAAGCGCCTGGCCGACCTCGGGTTCGACCTCATCGCCACCGCGGGCACCGCAGATGTGTTGCGTCGCAACGGGATCCACGCCGAGGTCGTGCGCAAGCACAGCCAGGGGCAGGGCACCGACGGTGAGCCGACCATCGTCGACCGGATCCTGGCCGGCGAGGTGGGCATGGTGGTCAACACTCCTTCGGGCCGGGACGCCCGGGCCGACGGCTACGCGATCCGTGCGGCGACGACGAGCATGGACCGCCCGATCATCACCACCGTGCAGCAGCTGGCCGCGGCGGTGCAGGGCATCGAGGCCCAGATGGCCGGGCCGGTGCGGGTCAAGTCGCTTCAGGACCACGCCCGTGACCTGGACCTCTACGGCCGCGGGACGCGCGCATGATCTCCGGCGGGGGAGCGGAGGCGGCCGCCGAGGTGGCCGCCGACCTCGCCGCGTCCCGGCTGGTGCCGGACGCTCCTCGCAACGCCCCGGCGCCGACGGCGTTCGGTGCGCGGCTGCGTGCCGCGATGGACGACCGCGGGCCGCTGTGCGTGGGGATCGACCCGCACGACGCCTTGCTCGCCGCGTGGGGCCTGCCCTCCACCGTCGCCGGGCTGGAGCGCTTCGCGGCCACGTGCGTCGAGGCGTTCGCCGGTCGGGTCGCCTGCGTCAAGCCGCAGTCGGCGTTCTTCGAGCGGTTCGGCTCGGCGGGCGTCGCGGTGCTCGAGCGCACCCTCGCCGACCTGCGCGAGGCCGGGACGCTGTCGCTGCTCGACGCCAAGCGCGGTGACATCGGCTCGACCATGGCCGCCTACGCCCAGGCCTACCTCGGCGAGGGCAGTCCGCTGCGGGCCGACGCCGTGACGCTGAGCCCGTTCCTGGGCTACGAGTCGCTGCGCCCGGCCCTTGACCAGGCGGCCGCCACGGGCCGGGGCGTGTTCGTCCTGGCGCTGACCTCCAACCCCGAGGGCGCGAGCGTCCAGCACGCCATGCTGGACCGGCGCAGCGTCGCCGGCCGGGTCGTCGACGGGGTCACCGCGGACAACGCCGGGGCCCACCCGCTGGGCAGCGTCGGCATGGTCGTCGGCGCCACCGTCGGCGCGGCCGTGCAGGAGCTGGCCCTCGACCTGGCGTCGGCCAACGCCCCGCTCCTGGCGCCCGGCGTGGGCGCCCAGGGGGGCACCGCCGAGAACCTGCGGGCCGTCTTCGGCAAGGCGCTGGGCAACGTCCTGGCCAGCAGCAGCCGCGAGGTCCTCGGGGCCGGTCCGGACGTCGCGGCACTGGCCGCGGCGGCGCGCGATACGGCCGAGAGGCTGGCAGGCGACCTGCGCGGCTGAGCCGCTCCGACGTGAGGTGTCTCGCACCGCCCGCGGGTCCATTACCTGATGGCCCCGCGGGCGGGGCACACACCCCCTCGTTGCAGGTCACGGGCCGCTTCGCTAGGTTCCTGACCACCCGTTGCCGCCCGGCCAGAGCCAGTTGCGGCAGCTGTCATGGACATCCGAGACCACCCCCCCGAGGAGACTGACGTGGCCCTTCCCCCGCTCACGCCGGAACAACGCGCCGAGGCCCTCGAGAAGGCCGCCAAGGCACGCCGGGAGCGTGCGGCCGTCAAGAACCGCCTCAAGTACGCCCAGGGCTCCCTGTCCGAGGTCATCGCCGACGGCAAGAAGGACGACATCGTCGGCAAGATGAAGGTCTCGGCCCTGCTGGAGTCGATGCCCGGCGTCGGCCGCGTGCGCGCCCGCCAGATCATGGAGGAGGTCGGCATCTCCGAGAGCCGCCGCGTCCGTGGCCTGGGCGCCAACCAGATCGCGGCGCTGCTCGAGCGCTTCGAGCAGTCCTGAGCCTGACGGCTCGACCCGACACCGCACCGATGACGGAGCACAGCAGCCGGCTGGTCGTCCTGGCCGGACCCACCGCGGTGGGCAAGGGGACAGTGGCCGCCTACGTGCGCGAGCACTTCCCCGAGGTGTGGCTGTCGGTGTCGATGACGACCCGCGCCCCGCGGCCCGGTGAGGTCGACGGCGTGCACTACCACTTCGTCGACGACGCCGAGTTCGAGCGGCTGCGCGAGGCCGGTGAGTTCCTCGAGTGGGCCATCGTCCACGGCCGGGCCAAGTACGGCACGCCGCGGCGCCCCGTGGAGGAGGCGATCGCGGCGGGTCGGCCGGCGATGCTGGAGATCGACCTGCAGGGCGCGCGCCAGGTGCGCCAGACGATGCCCGAGGCGCTGTTCGTCTTCCTCGAGCCGCCGAGCTGGGACGAGCTGGTGCGCCGGCTCGTCGGCCGCGGCACCGAGTCCGAGGAGGAGCGCGAGGTCCGGCTGACCACGGCGCGGCACGAGCTGGCCGCCGCCCGCGAGTTCGACGTCATCATCACCAACGACGAGGTTCGGCACGCGAGCGAGGAACTCGTATCATTGATGCGATCCACCGCTTCGACCGGATCCCCCGCACCTCACCCCCGACGAAACGAGAACTGACCGTGTCCGGAACCGTTGCTGCCCCCGAGGGCATCACCAACCCGCCGATCGACGACCTGCTCGAGGCTGCTGACTCCAAGTACGCCCTGGTCATCTACTCGGCCAAGCGCGCCCGGCAGATCAACGCCTACTACTCCCAGCTCTCCGAGGGCCTGCTGGAGTACGTCGGCCCGCTCGTCGAGACGCAGGTCCACGAGAAGCCGCTGTCGATCGCGCTGCGCGAGATCAACGACGGCCTGCTCACCTCCCAGCCCACCGAGGGCTGAGCACCCCCGTCCCCGGTCGGCAGGAGCGCCGCGTGCGAGTAGTCCTGGGCGTCAGCGGCGGGATCGCCGCCTACAAGGCGTGCCTGCTGCTGCGCCTGCTGACCGAGAGCGGCCACGACGTCACCGTCGTGCCGACCGCGGCCGCGCTGGAGTTCGTCGGTGCCCCCACCTGGGCGGCGCTGTCGGGCAAGCCGGTCGCGACCGACGTGTGGAGCAACGTCCACGAGGTGCCGCACGTGCGGCTCGGCCAGCAGGCCGACCTCGTGGTCGTCGCGCCGGCCACCGCCGACCTGCTCGCGCGGGCGGCGCACGGCCTGGCCGACGACCTGCTGACCAACACGCTGCTTACCGCGCGCTGCCCGGTGGTGCTCGCCCCGGCGATGCACACGGAGATGTGGGAGCACGCGGCCACCCGCGCCAACGTCGCGACGCTGCGCTCGCGTGGGGTCCACGTCATCGAGCCCGCCTCCGGGCGGCTCACCGGCGCCGACACCGGCCCGGGCCGGCTGCCCGAGCCGGAGGACATCTTCGCCGTATGCCGTGAGCTGCTGTCCGCGGGCCGCGGCGCCACGGCAGCCGTCCCCGACGCGGGGGACCTGCCCGCGACCGGCGCGGCGGCGTCGGACCGCCCGCTGGCGGGTCGGCGGGTCGTGGTCAGCGCCGGGGGCACGCGGGAGCCGATCGACCCGGTGCGCTTCCTGGGCAACCGGTCCTCGGGCAAGCAGGGCTTCGCCATCGCCGCCGTCGCCGCGGCCCGGGGGGCGGAGGTCACCCTGGTCGCCGCCAACGCCGACCTGCCGGTGCCCGCCGGCGTGTCCGTCGTACCCGTCGGGACGGTCCTGGAGCTGCGCGAGGCGGTGACCACCGCGGCCAAGGAGGCCGACGTGGTCATCATGGCCGCCGCGCCCGCCGACTTCCGCCCGGCGCACTACTCGGGGTCCAAGATCAAGAAGTCGCACGACCCCGACGTGCCCGGCGGCGACGAGTCGGCGCCGGTGATCGAGCTGGTCCGCAACCCCGACGTCCTCGCCGACCTGGTGCAGGCCCGCGGGTCGGCGCCCTCGCCGCTCATCGTCGGCTTCGCCGCCGAGACCGGAGACGAGTCCGGCACCGTGATGGACCACGCCCGGGCCAAGCTCGAGCGCAAGGGCTGCGACCTGCTCGTCGTCAACGAGGTCGGCCCCGGCAAGGTGTTCGGCCAGGACGACAACACCGTGCACATCCTCCAGCGCGACGGCTCCGCACCCGTGGTGGCCGGCCCCGCGCCCAAGGAGGCCGTGGCGGCCACGCTCTGGGACGTCATCCAGTCCCGTCTGTAGTGCGGGTTAGACTCCGCCAACCGTCAGCCAGCAGCCGCTGCACCAAGGAGAGAAATTACGTGTCACGCCTCTTCACCTCCGAGTCCGTCACCGAGGGTCACCCCGACAAGATCTGCGACCAGATCAGTGACGGGATCCTCGACGCGATGCTCGCGCAGGACAAGAACGCCCGCGTCGCCGTCGAGACCATGGTGACCACGGGCCTGGTGCACGTCGCCGGGGAGGTCAGCACCACCGGCTGGGTCGACATCCCCAGCATCGTGCGCGACACCATCGTCGGCATCGGCTACGACTCCTCGCTCAAGGGCTTCGACGGCCGCTCCTGCGGGGTGTCCATCTCCATCGGGCAGCAGTCGCCCGACATCGCCCAGGGCGTCGACACCGCCCACGAGAACCGCACTGGCGGCGTCGACCCGCTCGACAAGCAGGGCGCGGGTGACCAGGGCTTGATGTTCGGCTACGCCTGCGAGGACACCCCCGAGCTCATGCCGCTGCCGATCTTCCTCGCGCACCGGCTCTCCGAGCGCCTCAGCACCGTGCGCAAGTCCGGTGAGCTGGCCTACCTGCGCCCCGACGGCAAGACCCAGGTGACGATCGGCTACGACGGCGACCGGGCGGTCAGGCTCGACACCGTGGTCCTCTCGACCCAGCACGCCGGCGACGTGTCCCTCGAGGGCATGCTCGAGCCCGACATCGCAGCCCACGTCATCAAGCCGGTCCTTGACGAGCTCGTCGCCGCCGGCACCGACCTGGACGTGTCCGACTACCGCATGCTCATCAACCCCACCGGCCGGTTCGAGATCGGCGGCCCGATGGGCGACGCGGGCCTGACCGGCCGCAAGATCATCGTCGACACCTACGGCGGCATGGCCCGCCACGGCGGTGGCGCCTTCTCCGGCAAGGACCCGAGCAAGGTGGACCGCTCCGCGGCCTACGCCATGCGCTGGGTGGCCAAGAACGTCGTCGCGGCCGGCCTGGCCAAGCGCTGCGAGGTCCAGGTCGCCTACGCCATCGGCAAGGCCCAGCCGGTCGGCCTCTACGTCGAGACCTTCGGCACCGAGACCGTGCCGCTCGACAAGATCCAGCGCGCGATCGACTCGACCTTCGACCTGCGCCCCGCCGCGATCATCGACGAGCTCGACCTGCTGCGCCCGATCTACCAGCCCACCGCGGCCTACGGCCACTTCGGCCGCACCTCGGCCCCGGGCCTGGAGGGCGGCTTCACCTGGGAGCGCACCGACCGCGTCGAGAAGCTCCGCGCCGCGGTCTGACCCGCACCGGGCACCCGCTGCCCCCGTCCCGCCACCGCGGGCCGGGGGCAGCGCCGTTCCCGGGGTCGGGCCGGCACGGGCATGGCGCGTCCGGGGGCGTCGGCACCGTGCGGTAGAAGTGCCGTATGACGAGTGAGGGCGCCGCGGGTCCGCCGGCTGCGGGGGAGCAGCTGGAGCTCGTGCGCGCCGGCGCGCGCCGCAAGCCCGCGGCGCGCGCGGCTGAGGGCCTGGCCGAGGTCGACCCGGTCGCGCTGGTCGCCGTGGAGGTGGGCCTGCCCCACCTCGACCGCCCGTTCGAATACTCCGTGCCCGCCTCCCTGGCCGAGACCGCCCTGGCAGGGGTGCGGGTCAAGGTGCGCTTCGCCGGGCAGGACGTCGACGGCTTCGTGCTGGAGCGCCGGGCGCAGGCCGAGCACGCCGGCCGGCTCGCCCCGCTGCGCAAGGTGGTCAGCCCCGAGCCCGTGCTGACCCCGGCGACGCTCGCGCTGTGCCGGGCCGTGGCCGACCGCTACGCCGGCACCCTCGAGGACGTCCTGCGCCTGGCGGTGCCGCCCCGGCACGCCACCGCGGAGAAGGCCCTGGCCGCCGAGCCCCCGGCGACCGACCCCCTGCCCGCTCCCGACCCCGTGCCGTGGGAGGCCTACCCGGCCGGGCCGTCCCTGCTGCGGCGCATCGCCGAGGGCCAGGCGCCCGCGGCCTCGTGGCTGGCGACCCCCACCAGCGACCCCGCACGGGACTGGCCGGCAGCCCTCGCGGTCGCCGCGGCCACGGCGCTGTCGGCCGGTCGTGGGGCGCTGCTCGTCGTGCCCGACCACCGCGACGTCGACCGGGTCGACGCTGCCCTGAAGACGGTGCTCGGCCCGGGCCGGCACGTGCGGCTCACCGCCGACCAGGGCCCGCAGGCGCGATACACCGCGTGGCTGAAGGTGCTGCGCGGGCACGTGCGCGTCGTCGTCGGCACGCGGGCCGCGACGTTCGCCCCGGTGCGCGACCTTGGCCTGGTGGCCTGGTGGGACGACGGCGACGACCTGCACGACGAGCCGCGGGCGCCCTACCCGCACGTGCGCGAGGTGCTGCTGGCCCGCGCCCGGCTCGAGGGCACGGCGGTGCTCTCCGGCGGGTTCACCCGCTCCGTGGCGGTGCAGCAGCTCGTCGAGGCGGGCAGCCTGCGACCGGTCGTGGGGGCTCCTGCCGACCTGCGGCGTGCGGCACCCCGGGTGCAGGTCGCCGGGGAGGGCTCCGACCTCGAGCGCGACCCCGCGGCGGCCGCGGCACATCTGCCCTCAGCCGCCTGGCGGGCCGCCAAGGCCGCGCTCGAGCGCGGCCCGGTGCTCATCCAGGTGCCCCGCCGCGGATACGTCCCCTCACTGTCCTGCCAGACCTGCCGGATGCCCGCCCGCTGCAGTCACTGCCACGGGCCGCTGGCGCTCGTGGCCGCGGATGCGCCTCCGGTGTGCCGGTGGTGCGGCAAGGGTGTGCAGGCTTTCGACTGCCCCCACTGCCACGGCCGCACGGTCCGGGCCGGGGTCGTCGGCGCCCGGCGCACAGCCGAGGAGCTCGGGCGCGCGTTCGCCGGCGTGCCCGTGCACACCTCCGGCGCCGGCGACGTGCTCGCGTCCGTGGCCGGCCGGCCGAGCCTGGTCATCGCCACGCCCGGCGCCGAGCCGGTGGCCGAGGGCGGCTACGCCGCCACCCTGCTGCTGGACGCGTGGGCGCTGCTCGACCGCCCCTCCCTGGACGCCGCCCAGGAGGCCGAGCGCCGCTGGCTGGCCGCCGCGGCGCTGACCCGCGGCGCGGCCGACGGAGGCCTGGTCGTGCTCTGCGGGGCGCCGCTGCACACCACGCTCCCGGCGATCGAGGCGCTGGTGCGCTGGGACCCGGCGTGGTTCGCCGCCCGCGAGCTGGCCGAGCGTCGCGAGCTGCGGCTGCCGCCGACCGTGGCCATGGCCCAGCTCGTCGCGAGCCGCCGTGCGCTGGCCGACGCGCTCGAGCACACCAGCCTGCCCGAGGGGGTCGAACGACTCGGACCGCTGCCGGCCTCGGTGGGTGGCCCTGCCGCCGGGGCCGCCCGGCGCGGTCGCGGTCCGGCGCCCGCCCGGCCCGGCGGCTCGGCGCGGGCCGGCGAGACGGACGCCGTGGCACGGGAGCGGATGCAGCTGCTCGTGCGCGGCCCGCTGGCCGACGGTCCCGCGCTGGCGTCGGCGATGGCTGCGCTCAAGGCGGTGCGCAGCGCGCGCAAGGAGAAGGAGTCCGTGACCGTGCGGATGGACCCGAGCGAAGGGATCGGCTGACATGGGTGGGGCAGCCGGCAGGACGAGCCGTCCGGTGGGCGTCCACGCGGCGTCGGCGGTGCACCGGCGACGGCTGGCCGCCCAGCAGCTCAGCGGGCCGGCCGCCAGTTCGGCCGAGGCCGTCGTGGAGCGGCTGCTGGCGGTGCAGGGGCAGGACCCCCGGGGCGCCCGGCTGGCGGTGCGGGCCCGCGCCGCCGGGGTGAGCGCGGCCGACGTCGACGCGGGGCTGACCGACCGGCGTTCCCTGGTCGTCACCTGGCTCAACCGCGGCACGCTCCACCTGGTCCAGGCGCAGGACTACTGGTGGCTGCACCCGCTGACGACGCCGCAGCTGGCCACGGGCAACCGCACCCGGCTGCGCCAGGAGGGTGTGTCCGCGGCCCAGGCCGAGCGGGGCGTCGAGGTCGTGGCCGAGCAGGTCGCGATGCACGGCCCCCGCACCCGCGCCGAGCTGCGCGACGCCCTCGACGCCGCCGGCGTGCCCACCGCGGGGCAGGCGCTCATCCACGTCCTGGTCGCCGCGACGCTGGCCGGCCACGTGGTGCGGGGGCCGGTCCGCGGGGCCGAGCAGTGCTTCGTGTCCGTCGAGCAGTGGCTGGGCCCGGCGCCGGCCCCGCTGGAGCGCGGTGAGGCGCTGGCGCTGCTGGCCCGGCGCTACCTCGTCGGGCACGCCCCGGCGGATGCCCGCGACCTGGCCAAGTGGGCCGGCATCACGCTGGGCGACGCCCGGCGCGGGCTGGCAGCGATCGCCGACGAGGTGGTCGAGGACACGGAGGGCCTGGTCGACCTCTCCAGGCGGCAGGTCGGCAGCGAGCCGGAGCCGCCGCCCGGCCCGCGGCTGCTCGGGTCCTTCGACCCGGTCCTGCACGGCTGGGTGTCGCGCGCCGACGTCGTGGGGGAGCACCGCGGCATCGTCACCACCAACGGGCTGTTCCGGCCGTTCGCGATGGTGGGCGGGCGCGCCGTGGCGCTGTGGAGCCTGAGCGCCGGCACGGTGACGATCCGCCCGCTGGAGCCGGTGCGCCGGGCCGACCTGGCCGAGCTGGGGACCGACGCGGCGCGGGTGCTGGGCTACCTCGGCCTGCCCGAGCGGCCGCCGGTCATCGACGCCGGTTGAGCCTCGCCTTCCCGGACGCGGGGCGAAGGGCCCGGGCCCGGGTCTGGCTCCGGCGTAGCCTCGTGGGCGGAGTCATGGGCGCCGGCGCCGGAGGGGTCGGGTCACCTGGGACGGGGAGGGCATGCCATGAAGCACCGCCACCTGACGATCGGCGCGGGGGCGGTGGCCCTTGCCGTGGCTGCCGGGTCCGCCGTCGCCGCGGCACCGGCGGGCGCCGCGGCGAGCGGCGGGACCGTCGCGATGCGCGGGACCACGTTCACCCCCGGGGCCGCCGGGCTGGGCGACCCCTACTTCCCGCTGGCCGGCAACGGCGGCTACGACGCCCGGCACTACGACCTGCGCCTGGCCTACGACCCGTCGAGCGCCCGGCTGTCCGGCAGCAGCGTGATGCGGGCTCGCGCCACGCAGAACCTCTCCCGGTTTGACCTCGACCTCACCGGCCTGGCCGTGTCCGGGGTGACGGTGGACGGGCGCACGGCGCAGGCCCGCCGGGATGGTCAGGAGCTGGTCATCACCCCGGCCGCGGGGATCCGCTCCGGGCACACGTTCTCCGTCGAGGTGCAGTACGCCGGGGTGCCCCGGGTCATCACCGACGCCGACGGGTCGATCGAGGGATGGGTCCGCACGGCCGACGGCGCGTTCGTCGTGGGGGAGCCGGTCGGCTCCATGTCCTGGTTCCCGTCCAGCAACGCACCGTCGGACAAGGCGTCCTTCGACCTGCGCATGAGCGTGCCCACGGGCATCTCGGTGTGGGGCAACGGCGTCCTGCGGTCGCACGACACCAGCGCCGGGAGGACGACGTACTGGTGGCACCAGCCCCAGCCGATCCCGACCTACCTGGTCACGGCCACCCTCGGTCGCTTCGACCAGCGCACCGGCCGGACCGCGCACGGCCTGCCGGTCTACCTGGCGGTGGACCCGTCGGTGACGGGCTCGCCGTGGACCACGCTCCAGCGCAGCGCGGAGATCACCGACTGGGAGACCACGCAGTTCGGGCGCTACCCGTTCTCGGCCAGCGGCGGGGTCGTCGACAACGCGCGGTCGGTGGGCTACGCCCTCGAGACCGCCACCAAGCCGATGTATGACCGGGCACCGGACCTCCTGACGGTCGTGCACGAGCTGGGACACCAGTGGTTCGGCGACTCGGTGACGCCCCGCCTGTGGAAGGACATCTGGCTCAACGAGGGCTTCGCGACGTACGTCGAGTGGCTCTGGACCGAGCGCCACGGGGGCCTCACGGCGGACGTGCAGCTCAAGACGCTGCTCGCGAAGTACCCCGCCTCCGACCCCTTCTGGAAGATCCCCCCGGCCAACCCCGGCGGCCCGGCGGACCTGTTCTCCACCCCGGTCTACGAGCGCGGCGCGATGGCCTTGGTGGCCCTGCGCCAGCGCATCGGCGACGCGGCCTTCGCCCGGCTGCTGCGGACGTGGGCGGCCCAGCACCGCTACGGGGGGGCGTCCACCGCCGACCTGCTCCAGACCGCCGAGCGGGTCAGCGGCCAGCAGCTCGACGGGCTCTTCGACGCCTGGCTCTACCAGCCGCGCCGGCCCGCGGGCACCTGACCGGGCCATCGCCTAGGGTCGGGAGCGTGGCAGGTCCCGACAAGACGCAGACGGCAGTCGAGGCGGTGGTCTTCGACCTGGGCAACGTGCTGATCCGCTGGCACCCGCACCCGGCGATCGCCCGCGAGGTCGGTCCCGAGCAGGCCAGCGCGTTCCTCGCGGCCGAGGACTTCGACTTCCAGGCGTGGAACTCCCGGCAGGACGCCGGGCGCGGCTGGGTCGAGGCCGAGGCGCTCGCCGTGGCCAGCCACCCGCACTGGGAGCGGGCGATCCGCGCCTACCGGAGGCACTACGAGCACTCGCTGCTGGGGCCGATCGAGGACACCGTGACCGTGCTCGAGGAGCTGCACGGGCACGGCATACCGCTGTTCGCGCTGACCAACTGGTCGGCCGAGCTCTTCCCGCACGCCCGCGAGCGCTTCGGCTTCCTCGACCTGTTCGAGGACATCGTCGTCTCGGGGGACGAGGGGGTGGCCAAGCCCGACCCGAGGATCTTCGCGACCCTGGCCCGACGGGCCGGGCACGAGCTCGCTGCCTGCGTGTTCATCGACGACAGCCCGCGCAACGTCGCCGCCGCCCGGGAGGCCGGGATGGACGCCATCCACTTCACCGACACCGGCCACCTGCGGGGCGACCTGCGCCGGCGTGGCCTCCCGCTCGCGCCCGCATAGACTGGCCCGGCCAGCGTCGCCCCACACCCCCTCAAGGACGTACCCGTGTCGATCAAGGACATCCGCCTGTTCGGTGACCCCGTGCTGCGCACTCCCGCTGCCGAGGTCGTCGACTTCGACAAGGAGCTGCGCCAGCTCGTCAAGGACCTCACGGACACGATGATCGACGCCCCCGGCGCCGGTCTGGCCGCGCCGCAGATCGGCGTCGGGCTGCGGGTGTTCACCTACTACGTCGACGACCAGCTCGGGCACCTGATCAACCCCGACCTGTCGCTGTCGGAGGAGCTGCAGGACGGCGAGGAGGGGTGCCTGTCCTTCCCCGGCATCTACTTCGACACCCCGCGTGCCCTGCGGGTGGTCGCCAAAGGCTTCAACGAGTATGGCGACCCGGTCACCCTCGAGGGCAGCGAGCTCATGGCGCGCTGCATCCAGCACGAGACCGACCACCTCAACGGCATCCTGTTCATCGACCGGATGGACCGCCAGCAACGCAAGCTGGCGATGAAGGCCATCCGCGACGCCGAGTGGGCCGGCCAGGAGGCTCCCACCATCAAGGTCAGCCCGCACGCCACCTTCGGCAAGGGCCTCTGACCGCGTGCGCCTGGTCTTCGCCGGGACCCCCGAGGTCGCCCTGCCCAGCCTCGACGCGCTGGTCGGCTCCTCCCACGAGGTCGTCGCCGTCGTCACCCGCCCCGACGCCCGCGCCGGGCGCGGCCGCACCCTCGTGCCGTCGCCGGTCAAGGAGCGCGCGCTCGAGCTGGGCCTGGAGGTCCTGACCCCGCGCCGGCCGAGCGAGCCGGAGTTCCTCGACCGGCTGCGGGAGATCGCCCCGGACGCGTGCCCGATCGTGGCCTACGGCGGCCTGATCCCGAAGGCTGCGCTGGAGATCCCGGCCCACGGCTGGGTCAACCTGCACTTCTCGCTGCTGCCGGCCTGGCGCGGCGCCGCCCCGGTGCAGCACGCCGTGATGGCCGGCGACGAGGTCACCGGCGCCACGACCTTCCTCCTCGAGGAGGGGCTGGACACCGGCCCCACGTTCGGGGTGATGACCGAGGCCGTCCACCCGGGCGACACCTCCGGCGACCTGCTCGAGCGGCTCGCCCACGCCGGTGCCGGCCTGCTCGTCGCGACGCTCGACGGGCTGGAGGCCGGCGACCTCGAGGCCGTGCCGCAGCCCAGCGAGGGCGTCTCGCTGGCCCCGAAGATCAGCGTGGAGGACGCCCGGGTGCGCTGGGCCACCCCCGCGCTCGCGGTCGACCGGCAGGTGCGCGGCTGCACGCCGGCGCCCGGCGCGTGGACCACCTTCCGCGGCGAGCGGCTCAAGGTGCACCCCGTGACCGTCGCCGCCGACGCGGAGCCGGTGGCCCCCGGGGAGCTGGTGGTCACCAAGCACGAGGTGCTCGTGGGCACCGCCTCCACCCCGGTGCGGCTCGGCACCGTTCAGCCGCACGGCAAGAAGGCCATGGCCGCGGCCGACTGGGCCCGCGGTGTGCGCATCACCTCCGGCGAGACGCTGACCGATGGCTGACCAGGGTCGCTCCGACCAGCCCCGCCGTCCCGACCGTCCGCGCAACCCGCAGCGCCCCCACCGGCCGCAGCAGCGCTCGGTCCAGCGGCCCTCGGAGCGTTCGCGCAGCACCGACCCGGCGCGGCTCGCGGCCTACACCGTGATGCGTGCCGTCGCCGATGGCGCCTACGCCAACCTCGAGCTGCCCAGGGTGCTGCGCGCCAAGGGGGTCCGCGGCCGCGACGCCGGCTTCGCCACCGAGCTGACCTACGGCGCCACGCGGATGCGGGGGCTCTACGACCCCATCATCGCCAGCGCCGCGGGACGCTCCCTGGACAAGGTCGACGACGCCGTCCTCGACACGCTGCGCCTGGGCGCGCACCAGCTGCTCGGCATGCGGGTGCCGGTGCACGCGGCCGTCGACGAGACCGTGGGCCTGGCCCGCAAGGTCAACGGCGCCGGCGCGTCGGGCTTCGTCAACGCCGTCATGCGCCGGATCAGTGAGCGGTCGCTGGAGGAGTGGCTCGCCGTGGTCGCCCCCGAGGGCGGTGACGAGATGGCCCGGCTGGCGGTCGTGCACTCCCACCCCGAGTGGGTCGTGCGCGCGCTGCGGGCCGCACTTCTCGGGCACGGTGCCTCGACCGCCGACACGGTCGACGCCGACCTGGAGGACCTGCTCGTCGCGGACAACGCGCCGCCGAAGGTGTCGCTCGTCGCGCGCCCCGGCCTGGCGACGGTATTCGAGCTCGTCGAGGAGGGCGCCACCGCCTCGACGCTCTCACCGGTCGGGGCCACCCTCGACGCCGGTGACCCCGGCGCCATACCCGCCGTCCGGGAGGGGCGCGCCGCGGTGCAGGACGAGGGCTCCCAGCTGCTCGCCCTGGCCCTGGCCGCCGTGCCCGTGGAGACCGGCTCGGAGCGCCAGCGCTGGCTCGACCTGTGCGCCGGCCCCGGCGGCAAGGCCGCGCTGCTGGCGACGCTCGGGGCGCAGCAGGGCGCGGTGCTGTTCGCCAACGAGGCCAGCGAGCACCGCACCGACCTGGTCCGCCAGACGCTGGCCGCCGCCGTCGACGCCGGCATCGAGGTCATGGTCGGCACCGGTGACGGCCGCGACCTCGGCGAGGAGGAGCCGGAGTCCTTCGACCGGGTGCTCGTCGACGCCCCGTGCACCGGCCTGGGCGCGCTGCGCCGCCGGCCCGAGGCCCGCTGGCGCCGCTCGCCGGCCGACCTGGCCGACCTCGGCGGGCTGCAGCGCGAGCTGCTCGAGTCGGCGATCGCCGCGACCAAGCCCGGCGGGGTCGTCGGCTACGCCACGTGCAGCCC